>CAZQYL010000234.1:2861-4311 GCA_964597425.1 uncultured Ignavibacteriales bacterium
ACGGGTGAAACAAAATTTAAAGCGGAGGGCGTCATTATTACTTTGACTTCCGCTCCGCTTTTTTTATACAATCTTACAAGCTCACAGCATTTATACGCTGCAATACCGCCTGAGATACCAAGTAATATTTTCTTTCCTAATAATTCCACGTTTTGTGTGTGATTTGGTATTTACACATTTACCGGAAAAAATACCGGTAAGTGTATGCGGTATAATCAAAATTAATCTTCGGGGTTTTCGTTCCTTATTCTGAACTCAAGACCGTCAGCAAGCAATTCGTTAAGACCTGACTCTGTGGTTTTTGGTCTCTGTTCAAACTCAACGCTGATATTCATCTTATCTTTGCTAACAACAGTATCATCACTGTCATCATCAGCCTTGATAAGAGGCTCAACACGCTGGTTGTACTCAAGCTTCTGCTCGTCGTTTATCTGCCTTGCGCGTTTAGCCGCAACAACAACAGCTTCGTATATATTCCCTGCTTTTGATTCAACTTCTTCAATTTCAAGAGGGGTTATTTTCATTTTTTTGCTCCTTAAGCTATATATTTATTTATTATTTTTTCTGTTTCACTAACTGCTTTATCAATTCCCGCGCTGTTATCAACAATGTAGTCAAACCTGTGTTTCAATTCAGATTCCATTTTGATCCTTGAAGAGCGTTTTTCTATTTCAGCTTCAGTTTCTGTATTACGGTTCTTTAACCTGCTTACAAGTACTTCGTACGGAACATCAATAAAAACTGTAACAGCTTCAGGGTAAAGGTCTTTAATATTCAGCGCCCCTTTTACATCTACATCCAGTATCATAATATCTTTACTGCTCAAAAAAGGCTCAACTTCGCTTTTTAAGGTACCGTAAAAATTGCCATGCACTTCTTCTGTTTCTATAAATTCGTTATTTGCTTTTCTTGCATTGAATTCATCAATGGAAAGAAAATGATAGTCTTTCCCGTCTGTTTCCAAAGGCCGCTTTTTTCTGGTTGTGGCGGATACCGAAAAACTGATAGCAGGAAACTTTTTAAATAATTCCCTGATAATAGTTGTTTTACCGGCTCCGCTTGATGCACAAATTACAAAGAGCATATTAGCGTAATTCTAAATATCGTGATTTTTTTGGTTTATTAAAAGTCGATTAAAATGCCTCTGAAAACCTGATTTTCATCAGAATTATTCAATATTTGCAAGCTGTTCTTTGATCTTTTCAAGCTCTTCTTTCATTTCAACCACATACTGCGAAATAGAAGAACTGTTTGATTTTGAAGCAATTGTGTTAATTTCCCTGTTGATTTCCTGTACAAGGAAGTTAAGCCTGCGGCCGGAAAGCTCTTTCTGCTTTACATTATTCCTGAAATAATTAATGTGTGACTTAGCCCTTATAACTTCTTCGGTGATATCAAGCCTGTCGCTTATCATAATAAGCTCATACTCAAGCCTGTTGTTATCAGCCTG
>CAZQYL010000235.1:0-4306 GCA_964597425.1 uncultured Ignavibacteriales bacterium
CTTTATAGAGGTTTCTTTACAAGGTATAATTGTTAACCATATTCATCCGTCACCAAAACTAACACTCCGGAGACTGAGATGAAAAAAATATATACAAATCTTGTATTTTTCTTATTCCTGTTGTTTAATATTTCAAACTCTTTCACACAAACTAATTCTACTCCATTTTGCTATCCTCCAACTCCAATAACTGCAAACCATCAATCTGTTGATCCACCAACATTTTACTGGGTTCCGGTGTTTAATGAATGGTATTGCAGTAATGAAGTAAGGGGATTGTATAATATATTGTGCCCATTACCTGAATGGGGCGGGCACATTGAATTCTTCCGAACTTATTTATACGATTCGTGCTATACAATGCCAAATTCTTTATGGGCAACTTTTGAAGCCAATAATGATCATTGCTGGGCAATAGAAAGCGTGCTCATGAATTATGGTACATATTATGCAGGAAGATTTACCAGGTTACCTGCTGCATTGGAGCCTGTTATACTTACTTACCCTCCATCCGGAGCATCAAGCGTTGAATTAACAACTATATTCAGGTGGAATAAACTTGACAGTGCAAATAGTTATAATATAAAAATATTTGATTCAAAAAAATTGAACAATCTGATATACGAGAATTATTCAAACAGTGATAGTTTTCGTATACCTATTGGATGGATCCAGAACAGCCGGACATACTGGTGGAGAGTAAAACCATATAAAACGGGTGGCGAGGGACCAATTTCAGATCCATTATCATTCAGTACTATCCAAGCAAGCGAGTTATCACCTCCTTCATTGATCTCACCAACATTCAACTCAGTTGGTATAACGACAAATCCTGTATTTGATTGGCTGGATGTTCCTGCAGCATTGAATTACAGACTGCAAATTTCTACTGTACCGGATTTCAGTTCAGTTATTGTAGATGATAATTCTCTTGTAAATTCACAATTTGTTATGCCATTAAATGTTCTCAACGGTAATACAATATATTACTGGAGGGTCGCAACCAGGGGTCCCAGTACTTGGAGTCCTTTTTCTATTGTTTGGAATTTTAAAACTATTGGTTTACCCTTACAGGTAAATTTGATTAGCCCGCCAAATAACTCAGTATTTCAGCCCTTGAATCTTACATTCATTTGGTATAAAGCTCTTGAATTGTTTTCTAAACCGGGTTTTACTGAAAATTTTTTTACAACTAATTCAAACATCCCATTAACAAAGGACGCAATAAGCACATATTGGTTTGAGTTAACAACTGACACGGTTCTTTTGACTGGAATATTGAGAGATACACTTTTAACTGATACTACGAAAACTGTTACCGGTTTAAGTAATTCAACATTGTATTATTGGAGAGTCAAAGCCAAAAATGAAGCCGGTTCAGGTAATTTTAGCGCATGGTGGAGATTTGCAACACCATCTGTTCCGTCTAAAGTTGTACTATCCACGCCTCTAAATAACTCGACGAACCAATTGACAAATTTAACATTCTACTGGTTTAATAGGGAACTTGCTTCAAGAACTAATTTCATCATTCAAGATCAAAGCGCAAAACCATTTTTAGAAATTGATGCAATTAATTCGTTTTGGTTTGAATTGGTTACAGATACGATATCCAACTCAGGGTTGATTAGAGATACTTTGTTAACAGATTCTTCGAAAGTAATAAATGGCCTTAATTTTTCAACTGTCTACTATTGGCGGGTTAAGGCACACAATCAAATGGGTTGGGGAGAGTTCAGTAACTGGTGGAAAATTTCTACAACAAATGGTGCCCCGGGGCTAATTTCACCTACAGATATACAGACTGAGGTACATGTGACTCCGTTACTTGATTGGAGTGATATTCCTAATGCGGTAAAGTACAGAGTACAGGTTTCAGCAAATATTAATTTTTTACCATTGGTAATTGATGATAGTAATGCAAATGCTTCTGAGTATCAAATACAACCGGGAATACTTGCATACAATTCGGCTTACTATTGGCGTGTTAAAACAAAAAATATAAGCAGTTGGGGCGACTTTCAAACACCATACAGGTTCTTTACGATGATATCAGCTCCATTTCCATCTCCGGTACTTTTATATCCGGATAACAGCGCAATTGAAATTTCAATTACACCAACGCTTGACTGGAGCGATGTAAGTGGCAGCACAGGATACAAATTACAGGTATCAACTTCTTCTAATTTCAGTACATTACTAATTAATGACAGCAATATTGTTGCTTCACAATATCCGGTTTTACCCGGATATTTGTTCGGCAATTCAGTTTATTACTGGAAAGTTGCAGCTAAGGGGTCGGGAACATGGGGATCATTTTCAGTTGCAAGAAATTTCAGAACAATCGCGGTGCCAGAACCGGTAGTTTTATCAAGTCCCCCTGATAATTCAACAGAACAAAACATTAACTTAAGTTTATCCTGGTACAAGGCGGCTGATACACTTTCAGGCTATCTGAGTTCTGGTAATGGAAATCCGGATAAATTACAGATTGATGATATTTTTAAAACTGAGAAAGATCTTGTAAGCAATTATTGGTTTGAATTAACATCAGATACAACCCTATTTACAGGAATGATCAAAGATTCATCACTTACAGATACTTCTAAAGTTGTAATTGGTCTGAATGTGTTTACAAGGTATTTCTGGAGAGTAAAAGCTAAAAATGATAAAGGCTGGGGTTCATTTAGTGCATGGTGGAAATTTACAACTTATTCAAATATTTCATGGAGTCCACAGACAAGCGGTGTAAGTTCTGATCTTTACAACATTTTCTTCATAAATGATAATACAGGCTGGGCCTGCGGTCAAGGCGGTGTAATAATTAAGACTACAAACGCTGGAGATAACTGGGTACAGCAGGTGAGCGCAATTGGAGGATTTGTTTATGAGATCAATTTTATAGATGAAAACACCGGCTGGGCTGTGGGCCAATCTGCATCAGTTATTAAAACCACAAACGGAGGAACGAACTGGTTTAGTTTACCTCCAGCTGGTGCATCAGACTGGTTAAGGTCAGTATCATTTGTAAACTCAAATACAGGAATTGTACAAGGTAATCACGCACAATACAAGGATATTTACAAAACAACAAACGGTGGCAATAACTGGGTTACAGTTGCTAATTCAATTTCACCCTCTCTTTATAATATCAGTTATCCAAGGGTATCACCTTTCACATCCGTTTTTATATGTGGTTATTTGTATGATGGTTCAAGCCATGGAGCTTTGATAATTTCCACTAATGAAGGAGATAACTGGAATACAATCTTAAACGGTACCGGCAGCAGTATACTTCAGGGAACCAGTTTTATAAATGCCGAAACAGGCTGGTCTGTTGGAAACGGCGGAGCGATCTTATATACATCTAACGGCGGCAGTACTTTTTCAATTCAAACAAGCCCGGTGAACCAGTCATTTTACTCGGTTAGTTTTGTAGATGCCAATACCGGATTTGCTGTCGGTACTGGTGGAAGTATTATTTCCACATTTAATGGCGGTTTAAACTGGATTGTAAACAATAGCGGAACAGGTTTGTTATTAAGGTCAGTTCATATGCGTACAGCCAACAATGGCTGGATAGCAGGAGATGACGGAGTTATTTTAAGATCCGCAGAAAGTACACAAACAATTTCACATCCGGATCTTCTGGCTCCTTCAAACGGGGCATACGGATTAATATTATCACCTTTACTGGACTGGACAGATGTTTTTCCAGCGGCTAGATACAGAGTCCAGATATCCAAGCATCCAAATTTTGATACTACCAGTGTGGATGATTCAATGCTTACATTTTCTCAGTACTCAGTTCCGCAAAATACTTTGAATGAAAATACAGTTTATTACTGGCGGGCTTCAGCATCTGATGGAATAAACTGGAGCACATTTTCAGTTGAATGGAATTTTAGAACAGATTCAGTGCCTTCCCCTGTACAGCATTCAATGCCCTTAAACAATGCAGTAAATCAAAATGATAATATGATATTTTCCTGGAAACGCATAGGGAGTTCTTTATCAAAGAATAATATTGTTGGCACGAAGCAAGATATTCCGGCTGTATTCAACAATGGGATTGAGAAATTGACTGATAATTCAGATGCAATAGATAGATATTGGTTCGAATTAACTGTCGATACTGTTTCGTATACAGGAATACTAAGAGATTCGTTATTAACAGATACTACAAAAACAATCAATGGTTTAAGTTATTCAACCGCTTATTACTGGAGGATTAAGGCGCATAATGATATTGGCTGGGGTGCATTCAGTCCATGGTGGAAGTTTACAACCACAAACGGAGCGCCTG
>CAZQYL010000236.1:0-4294 GCA_964597425.1 uncultured Ignavibacteriales bacterium
TATTTTTAATATAAGTTGCTTAAATTAGCTTAATGAGTAATACAAGGATCGAAAACCTGAGGGCAATACTTGAAGCGGACCCGCAGGATACATTTGCAAGATATGCGCTGGGACTTGAGTATCTATCTTTGAATGATATAGATTCCGCGAAGGATATGTTTGAAGAAACCATGATATTAGATCCCAATTACGTTGCTGTATATTATCAGCTTGGCAAGGTATATGAGCTTCTTGGCGATGAAGAAACCGCAAGGAAGGTTTACGAAAAGGGCATATATGTAGCTGCATCACAAAGTGATGAACATACAAAATCAGAGCTTGAACAGGCATTAAGTGAACTGCTTTGACTGAAGATAAGAAACCGCTTTTTAAACACTAAATATTTATCGCACTGAATTCAATTCAAACCAAAAATAAAACCAGATCTGAAATATAGATAATACCTCTACTCATTCTCTAACTTAACTTTAAAATGATGCTGAAAAAACTCGTTGTACTAACAGCTTTATTTGTAATTAGCTCTTCATTGTTTTCGCAGAATTCCACCGGCAGCTGGAACATCTATACTTCGTTAAGGGAAGTTAAAGGTATATCCCTGGGCAGTAATCTGGTTTGGGCGGCTTCATCCGGAGGCTTGTTCAATTTTGATCCCAATAACTTTTCAAATATAAAAAAATACACATCGCTTGATGGACTTGGGTCCAATGAACTTACGGCTGTTTCAACCAGCAGCAATAATAGTGTTTGGGTAGGGGCCTTTGACGGCTCTATAAGTGTTCTTAATAACACAGACCAGTCCTGGAGGCAGATAACAGATATCTATAATTCAACTGAGCCATCCAAAAGGATCAATGCCTTTTATGAGTATAACAATTTAATGTTCTTTGCGACTGAGTTTTGCATCGTTAAGTTCAATATCCCCCAGTTCCAATTTGTTGACCAGCCGTATACCAGATTTGGTAATTTAACATCTCCTTCACCTGTATACGATATTATGGTAGTTAACGATACATTGTGGGCGGCTACAAAGAACGGCATAGCTTACGCGAACATTAACAATAACCTTCCCATAGCATCTAACTGGTCAACTTTCACTACCGGAAATTCAGTTCTCAAAAATAACAAGATAAACAGCGTGGTCTATTATGATTCACGGGTGTTTATGGGAACAGACAGCGGTATGGTATATTTCCAGAACGGTACTTTGAATACGTTCACTCCGTTGTACAACGGAAATCCTATTTTGGACCCCGTATCCAAGGTCACAATATCAGGCAGCACAATGTATTTTTCTGTTTTTTCATATAACGGAAACGACAGAACAAACTTCAGATTATTCAAGGTTAGTCTTTCAAATATCAATAATGCTGAGCTTATCGAGAGCGGTACCGATGTAAATGCGCTTAAGGTCAATTCAGCTGGAGATTTACTAATAGGAACTTTCAATAAGGGCGTGAATGTATTCCGAAATAATGCCAATAATTATGTTATCCCGAACGGTCCGTTCTCTAATCTTCAATCAAGCCTTATAGTAGATGGATCCAGCAATTTGTGGTCAGTTTCCGGTTCATTGGGTGACTGGACTCCGAGATCAGGCATTTACAAACTTGGCAGTGACTCATGGGCAAATTTCACATATGAATCATACCCGGTTCTGGGGAATGGATGCTGTGGCTGGGTAAACGTATACCCTGATAGGCTTGGGAATATGTGGGTTGCAGGCTGGGGAAACGGGTTGCTGAAAATAAATGGCAACGATCTTACAAGGTATGACGAAACGAATTCAATATTAGCATCTGCAGGCGCCCCGGGGTTTGTATTAACATATGGTTTGGATGAAGACAATTCAGGCAACCTTTGGGTACTGAATAATTTTGCACAGAACAGCATTGTTAATTTCACTCAGCAAGTTTCTTATCCCGCACCTGTTGGTAATACAGCCGCGTTCTTTACGACTCTTGCCATCGATAATTTTAATACTAAATGGATGACTTTGCACCCAATTGAAGGCGGTGTAAGAGGACTCATGTATTTCAATGAAGGTACATCACCAACCGGTGCACTGATAAATTATTCTCAATTGGGCTCAGATGTGGGGCAGGTTAACCAGGTAGTGACAGATAAAAACGGAGAAGTATGGGTTGCAACCAATAATGGGGTCATAGTGATCCCTAATCCGGAACAGGTGATAAATAACCCCGGTTCTGTGCCGACACTTTTCAAAATGAGAATAATTGAAAATGGTATCAGTACACCGCTGACAGAAAACGTTCTATCTATAGCCGTTGATGCTTTGAATAATAAATGGCTTGGTACAATTTCCGACGGTGTCTTATACGTTTCTCCTGATGGCTCGACACTTTTGGCAAGGCATAATACTTTGAATTCGCCTTTAATTGATGATAAGATATTATCAATTGCTGTTGATAACGAAACCGGCACTGCGTATTTTGGCAGTGAAAAAGGAATAGTTTCATTTAAAACAATTGCCGTAAACCCGCTGGCTGAATGTGACAAAATTAAAGCCGGTCCTAACCCGTTTGTTGTTCCTTCCGGAACTTCACTTAAGATCGACGGGCTGGTTGCAGAATCAACCGTGAAAATTTTGAGCATAAGCGGGGTTCTTGTTGCTGAGTTTGAAACTCCCGGCGGAAGGATAGCTGAATGGGACGGTAAAGATCTTAATGGCAATTATGTTTCAAGTGGTATTTACATTATTGCCGGTTTCAATAAAGATGCCAGCAAGGTATGTACCGGCAAAGTAGCTGTTGTAAGAAATTAGTATATATGCTTGTAATACCCGTAATAGATATAAAAAACGGCAGGTCAGTTAGAATGGTCGAAGGGCTTGAGGATAAAACAGTATATTATTCCGAAAGCCCTTTGAATATGGCGCGGCTATTCCGCAAGGAAAACGCCAAGGTTATTCATATCTCCGATCTTGACGGTGCTGTTTCGGGTAAACGGAAGAACTATGAGCTTATTAAAGAGATAACTGAAACTGTTGGTGTTCCTATACAACTTGGGGGCGGTATCAGGACCTTTGAAATTGCTAATCAGCTTATACGTGAGCTTGGTGTTTACAGAATCGTTATTGGAACTTCAGCAATTGATAACATAGACCTGATAAAAAAACTCCTTGATGAATTCGGTAAAAGCAAGGTAGCCATCAGCGTTGATGTAAGAAACGGCTTTCTGGTTAAAGACGGATGGGGCAACGTAACAAACATTCACGCTCTTGAATTCGCATTGGGTATGAAGAAGCTTGGTGTTGAACGTATCATATACCAGGATGTAGCCCGCGTAGGTACTTTAACCGGACCCGATGTTGAAGGATTGAAACAAATTTCTTCTGAAACAGGATTGAAGGTTACAGCAGCCGGAGGCATTTCAAATTACGCAGACCTGAAAATTATTCAGGACCTCGAAAAATTCGGGGTTGATTCAGTTATGATGAGTCGTGCCCTCTATGAAAATAAATTCCCATGCCAGGCAATCTGGCGCGAACAGGAAAAAATCGATACTTCTCTGGAATTACCTAAGGTAAAATAAAAACATAACTTATATAATCCTTTACAAATTTTTCACCTGTAAAAGATTCTTTAAAACCCTTATCTTTGTACCTTAATCCTATTTATTACTATGTCAAAACGAATAATTAAAGCTCCAACCGGCTCAGAACTTTCCTGCAAAAACTGGATATCAGAGGCCGCTATGCGTATGTTAATGAACAATTTAGATCCCGATGTTGCTGAACGCCCGGATGACCTTGTAGTTTATGGCGGAGGCGGCAAAGCCGCCAGGAATTGGGAGTGTTATGACGCTATAATAGATTCATTAAAGAAACTGAATGAAGATGAAACCCTGCTTGTTCAGTCAGGTAAACCGGTTGCTGTTTTTAAAACACATACAAATGCCCCCAAAGTAATAATTTCAAATGCGCAGCTTGTACCTGCATGGGCTAACTGGGATGAATTCCGCAGACTGGATGCGCTTGGGCTCACAATGTATGGACAAATGACTGCAGGCTCATGGATATATATTGGCTCACAGGGAATACTTCAGGGGACCTACGAAACTTTTGCGGCTTGCGCAGATAAACATTTTAACAGTGATCTCTCCGGCAGATTTATTCTTACCGCTGGTTTAGGCGGCATGGGCGGAGCACAGCCGCTTGCTGCTACTATGAACGGTGCAGTGATTCTTGGAATAGATGTAGATAAAACAAGGATACAAAAGAGAATTGATACAGGTTACTGCGATGTTATCACTGAAGATATTGATGAAGCTATAA
>CAZQYL010000237.1:0-4292 GCA_964597425.1 uncultured Ignavibacteriales bacterium
GAATTTGTTCACCTTTAATGAACGGCGTTTCAAGCGTGGTTGATAAGCTTGATATGGAAGCGGGAAAAGATTTTAATATAGTTACAATAAGTTTTAACCCAAGGGAAGATTATTTGATGGCGCAGGGTAAAAAAAGAAATTACCTTGATAACATGAAGAAGAGGATTCCCGAGGATAGCTGGAAATTTTTAACAGGTGACAGCATCTCAATTGCGAAGATAACCGATGCAGTAGGATTCCGTTACCAGAGGCAGGGTGAGGATTATATGCACGGAGCTGTTCTTACAGTTCTTTCACCTGACGGAAAAATAGCCAGGTATTTATACGGCACTGATTTTCTGCCGCTTGATATTAAACTTGCGCTTAATGAAGCATCCGAAGGGAAATCATCACCGGCTATAAACAAGCTTTTGAAGATATGTTACAGCTATGACCCCGCAGGCAGAACGTACGTTCTGAATTTCACGAGAATAGTTGGCGGCGGAATGCTGATAGTAATTGCAGGATTTGTACTGATATTAACACTGAAAAAGAAAAAAAATAAAAACATACCCGTAAATTCACAAACGGGAAAGGAAGTATAAACAATGGCTAATGGATCATTAGCAAATGAAGTAAGTTACTTAGAATACCAGGGTAAGCATAAGGGTATTATGGGCTGGCTGCTATCGGTCGACCACAAGCGCATAGGCTTGATGTACCTAATGGGAATTTTGATATTCTTTTTTGTTGCCATGACGCTTGGTGTTTTAATGAGGCTTGAAATGCTCACACCGGGCGAAACCATCATGAAACCGCAGACATATAATTCCGTATTCACACTTCACGGTGTAATTATGGTGTTCCTGTTTATCATACCGGCAATACCTGCCGTGTTTGGTAATTTTATGCTGCCAATACAGTTAGGTGCTAAGGATGTTGCTTTCCCAAGGCTGAACCTGTTTTCATGGTATTTATATATGGTTGGAGCCATTCTTGCGATAGTATCACTGTTTATCGGTGATGGTCCCGCTGATACAGGCTGGACTTTCTACGTGCCATACAGTATACGCTCAGCACAGAATGTATCAATAACCACAATGGCGGCTTTTGTGCTTGGGTTCTCATCAATTTTAACGGGCTTGAATTTTGTTGTTACAATTCACCGTTTAAGAGCGCCCGGTATGACCTGGTTCCGCATGCCTCTGTTCGTTTGGGGTCTATATGCCACAAGCTGGATACAGGTCCTTGCAACACCGGTCATTGGTATTACGCTTGCATTGATAATGCTTGAAAGGTTTATGGGAATCGGGGTATTTGATCCTGCCCTTGGCGGAGACCCGATACTTTACCAGCATTTATTCTGGATATACTCGCATCCTGCGGTATATATCATGATCTTACCTGCGATGGGTGTTGTATCAGAGATACTGCCCACGTTTTCAAGGAAAGATATTTTCGGCTATAAGCAGATAGCGATCTCATCGTTAGGTATTGCTTTGATAGGTTACCTTGTATGGGGTCACCATATGTTCGTAAGCGGAATGAGCGATACATCAAGAATAGTATTTTCACTGTTAACATTCCTTGTTGCTATACCAACGGGTGTTAAGATATTCAACTGGGTTGCAACGCTTTACAAAGCGTCTATAAAATTCAGCGCGCCGCTTTATTATGTACTTGGATTTATTTTTATATTCTCCATTGGCGGTCTGACCGGACTTGTTCTTGGAGCGCTTGCTACTGATATTCACGTTACCGATACATACTTTGTTGTGGCGCATTTCCACTATGTGATGTTTGGCGGAATGGGTATTATGTTCTTTGCGACTATGCACTATTGGTTTCCAAAGATATTCGGGAAGATGTACAACGAAAAACTTGCGGTAGTAGCATGTACGGTAATAATTGTAGGATTTAACGTACTTTATTTCCCGTTCTTTATTATGGGTTATATGGGAATGCCGAGAAGGTACTACGATTACCTTCCGCAGTTCCAGGGATGGCATATACTTTCAACGGTAGGTTCATGGATACTTGTAAGCGGAATAGTATTTATGTTCGGTAACTTATTCTATGCATTATTAAAAGGACCGAAGGCTACAATGAATCCATGGGGCGGAACAACACTTGAGTGGAAAGTTCCTTCACCGCCGCCGCTTGAAAATTTTGATGAAATACCTATCGTTACAGGCGGTCCGTATGTTCATGATAAAGCAACATATATTATGCATCCAAGTAAAGAAGGCATTAATGCAAATGGCGGCATGAAAACAGTTAACCAGGAGGCAGCTTTATGACAGAACATAGCGAGGTAATGCACCAGGGAGAGTCACACGGCGGCGCGCACGTGCACCGTGATGATGAAGGCTCAAAGATGGCGATGTGGCTATTCCTCTTTACGGAATTGCTTTTATTTGGTGGTCTTTTCCTGCTTTACGGCGCATACAGGTTTGAGTACGCAGACGGTTTTAAAGTAGCCGCTGCTGATATGAATTCATTTATAGGAGCGGTTAACACAATTATACTGTTAACAAGCTCGCTCTCAGTGGCGCTATCAATAGCGGCAATGCAGCGCAGCCAGAAGAAACTGGCGCTTGGAATGCTTTGGTTCACAATTTTATGCGGTATAGCCTTTTTGGTGAATAAGTATTTTGAGTGGAGCCATGAAATTCATAACGGCATTTATCCCGGAGGTCCCGCTTTGGAAAATATGTCCAACGGCGAAGTATTATACTTCGGGCTTTATTATGTTATGACAGGACTGCACGGACTGCACGTTATTGTTGGATTGATATTCATAGGGTTTATAATGGTGTTTATTTCGCGGGATAAGATAACGAGCACAAATTTCCAGAAGCTTGAAAATGCGGGTTTATACTGGCATTTGGTTGATGTTATCTGGATATTTTTATTCCCGCTGTTCTATTTGCTGCATTGAGTTTGAGTGAATTGATTGGCGAGTAGTCTAGAAACAATAACGCATCGACACAGTCGATGCACTCCAAAATAAGACAGAGTTTAATAATATAGATCATTAAATAATGAGTGAACAGACACAAACAGGAGAGTTAGCGGCAACACAGGCGCATGCAGCTCATGGTGATGAACATGCCCAGGGGCATGGACATAACGTAAGCTACGGTACTTACTTTATGGTATGGCTTGGACTTGTTGCATTAACTGCAGTTACTGTGACCGTAGCAGGTATTCACCTGGGCAGTTTAACTTTGATAACAGCAATGCTTATAGCAGCTGTTAAAACTTCGCTGGTAGGATATCATTTTATGCACCTTAAATATGATAATGTTATCATTAAAGTATTCGTACTTGTATGTCTTGTAATATTTTTAACTTTCTGGATCCTAACATTCAGTGATCTATCATTCAGGTAATAAAAAATGAATCCAATAGTAGAACTAGTAGATAATTCGTTTATATTCATAATAGCAATTTCGGTCCTGCTTTTAGTAGGGGTTACCGCGGCTATGATATATTTTGTATTCAGGTACAGCGAAAAGAACAATCCAAAGCCTGACCAGTCAATAACCGGAAGCACTACACTTGAAATATTGTGGACTGTTATACCTTTGATACTTGTGCTTGCAATGTTCTTTTACGGTTATGAAGGCTTTAAGGAAATGAGAAATATTCCGCCGAACGCTATGCTTGTTAAAGTTACAGGCAAAATGTGGTTCTGGCATTTTGAATATGATAATAAAAAAACCAGCGATACATTACTTGTGCTTCCGCAGGGCAGGGATGTAAGATTTGAGCTTATGTCCGCTGATGTAAATCACAGTTTTTATGTTCCCGCATTCAGGGTCAAAGAGGACTGTATTCCGGGAAGAACGAATCACATGTGGTTCCATACAACAAATATCGGTGAGTTTGATATTGAGTGCGCTGAATACTGCGGTATGAACCACTCATACATGCTTGGCAAAGTAAGGGTTGTTCCTGAAAAGGAATATCTTGAATGGGTGAGCAAGGTTGATACAGTTAAGAAGACCGATTCATTAACGGCGCCAACAGGAACTGTACCCGGAACGGTTAAAACTGATTCGGTAAAGACAACACAGCCTAAGGTTGATTCAACCAAAACTACCGGAAACAAGAAAGATACTTTGAAGGTGAGTCCGAAGGATAGCCTGAAGAAGAAGGAAAAATAATTTCGTGAAACGTGAAACGTCAAACGTAAGACGCGAGATAAAGAAGCAAATCACAAATACGAGGAAAAAAACACTAGAATCCATTTGAAGAGAAGCAGCGCAAATACAGGTATGGCAATAAGAGCGGGTGAAAATAATTTC
>CAZQYL010000238.1:0-4274 GCA_964597425.1 uncultured Ignavibacteriales bacterium
TAGTTGATTTTATGATGTAAAGTTAAGGAAATATGTTTGAAATGTCAATTAAATCGAAAATTTAATCTGTACACTTGTGTATAGATAAAGGGAGATGAACTTAGAAACGATAATAGTCATGTTTTTTAATAAAAGACTAACCACGAATTTCACGAATAGCAACTTTCAAAAAGCAAAAGTCAGGCGAATTATACTAGTCACTCTAAATTAATTACAAAATATGGGATTTGAGTTTTTGGAGATTTTCGCTTCTTTGAACTATTGTTGAAAGTAAACTCTTCAATTTACCTAACCGTTCTTTACTTGACCCTATTCCATGAAAATGTTTTTCAGTTGATTCAAATCCTAATTTTATGCATGTTGAAAGAGAATCCGTATATTCGATTTCTTTGACAAACATAGTTTCAATTTTTTTATTGAAAACCACTAAATTATTTTTATTTTCAGAATCATAATACAAACTAATTGTATCTGAAATTGTTTCTTTCAAAACAAATGTATCGAAATACTTGTGTTCAATACCTTTGTCTAAATCAATAAAACCAATTTTGTTTTTACTATTTGATAACTTGTTTAATACAACACCTTTACCTTGATTTATATTGTGATCTATATCAAGAAAAGGATCTATGCCATAAGAAGCAAGTAGACATTCATCATTAAAACATTCAACAATATATCTCAATTAGCCTCCAACTCTTCTTTCTCTATGATCTTATCAAGATTCTTAACTATTTTGTCTAGGTTGCCAAATATTTCTGTTCCAAATATTTTGTATGCTTTCAACAATTTTTCTCCTGATAGCTCTAAGACTTTTGTCTGGTAATTGTCATAATACGTAACAAAAACCTTTAGCTCTTCATCTGGTGTTTGTTCTATGATATTTGCAAGAAATGTAGGGTTATGTGTTGCAATAAAAAATTGATTTGTATTATATAGCGCAATTCTTTCAGCGAGAAACTTATTGTAAAAAGGAAAAACATGTGCCTCTGGTTCTTCCAGTACTATAGTATGATGTTTACTCGTTTCTATTGCGCTAAACAATAAAATAATTTTCACCAAAGTATCAGATAATAATTCAAAGGGTATTTTTGATATAACATTATTACGCTCTGCTAAAAAATCAATATTCCCAGTCAATTCGTCTAGGATAATTTTATAATTAAATTCGCTTAATAAATTTGACACAAATTCTTTGACTATATTATTAGAATTAATGATATTTGTAATGTTGTTTCCATTTGGTGGTTTTAGAGTATATATATTGTCAACTTTATCTAGCTCAATATTTCTGAATCTAAAATATCTTACAAATGGTTCGTATGAATAAACACTTCCTAAAAACCTATTCTCTTTGATGTCGAAATGTGCTTTAAAATTACAGTTCATAAAATCGTCACCAATCGAATGAATATCAAATATGTTTTTATCATTATACTCAATTAGAATTCTGTGTTTAAAATTAATATTAGAAGCGGTCGTATCCCATTCGTGAATTGTTGAATCTTTGTCAATAAAGTAATCAATTGCTATCCTCTTGTTAATTTCGTTAAAATAAAACAAATTAGAAATATTTTTATATCTCACGAAATCTTCCAGTCTACTAGTATACCCAAAACTTAATATTCCGATACTTTCCAAAATATTACTTTTCCCAGTATTAGGCTCCCCAATAAATAGATTAACCCTTCTGCAATTTAGATTAAGTCCTTTAATTGACTTAAAATTCCTTATATTTAAATTAGTTATCATATATTTTATTATATCTTAAATTTAAGTTATTTAGATAGAATATTAAACCCTAAAGTTTGGTAATATTTAAGATGTAAGGGAATTCGTGCAATTAGTGGTTAAATCTTCTGTCTTTAAACTACAGGTCTACTCATATCGCAAAGCATCAATTGGATTAAGCTTGGCAGCTTTGAAAGCAGGGTAGGTGCCGAAGATTATTCCGATAAGTGAGCAGACTATTACACCTATTGCAACCCAGTCATACGGAATAGTAACCGGGAAGTTAAAAATTGAGCCAAGCAGGTTACCAATGCCAATTCCTACGGCAATGCCAATCAAACCTCCCAACTCACAAAGCAGAATAGCTTCAAATAAAAATTGTGTTAAAATATTACTGCGCTTAGCGCCTATTGCCATTCTGATACCGATTTCTTTGGTACGCTCTGTTACTGTAACGAGCATAATGTTCATAATACCAATTCCAGCAGCAATTAATGATATAAATGATATCACTCCTGCGCCATATTTAAAATATATGGTGAAGTTATTTGCCTCTCGTACCAGCGATTCATTTGACCATATTTCAAAATCATTTTCTTCACCGGGGGGAACTTTGCGTATCTGGCGCATAAGTCCGATGACTTCTTCCTGTGTTTCATCAAGCTGCGCTTTACTGTAAGCTGAAACTGTAATATTCAATGAACGATCTTTACGCGCACCGTATATTTTATCGATCGTATAAAGCGGCACCAGGACAAGGTTATCCTGGCTCTGACCAAGGTTTTCACCTTTTGCGGTGAGCACACCAATTATAGTAAAACGGTTTCCGTCAATTTCAATTTCTTTATCCAGCGGGGAAGTGAAAGGGAAGAGCTTATCCACAACTTCCATTCCAACCACCGCAATGTTACGGGTTGATTTAACTTCCTCTTCTGTGAAGAACCTGCCTTCGCTTAAGGTGTGGTTATTTGCGGGTAAGAATTCCGTTGTAACGCCTCCCATTTGGAAATTAGGGTTGGTTTGTTCTGAGCCGTATTTCACAGTCTTGCCGCCTGACCAGTCTTCGAGTCCGACATACTTAGGCAGAACTGCAAGTTCTTTAAGTCTGTATCCCTCATCAATTGTGATGGGTTTGCGTTTTTCGTATTTGCGCCATTTACCGGGTCCACTTACAAACGTTGCAGGCCATTTTTGCACCTGGAAGGTGCTTGTGCCTAGCTGGCTGAGCCCACTGTCTATTCCTTTTTGTAAAGCATCAAGCAGCGTCATTACGCCTATAATCGAAAATACACCGATAACTATTCCAAGCAGGGTAAGCGATGCCCTGAGCTTATTTGCTCTTATGGAATTGAGGGCCGAAAAGAATGATTCCTTGATGTTCACTTTATAATTTTATTTACGTGTTTTTAACTTTGCCGTTCAATGACTTCTTTATGCTTTTGATCCGTGTTTTTTGAGCCTCGGTTTTTCCAACAGCTGGTTTCTTTTTCTTCTTCTTTCGAACAAGTAGTTGCGTTGTTGCTGTTGATTTGATTAACGGCATAAAATTATTGCGGTTTATTTTCTCTTTAATGGGGACTATTTCCTTCACGAAGTTCAGTAAGTCAGGAAAGTCCCAAAATGGAGAGGAATTTCTTTTTCCCCGACCTGAAGGTCGGGGCTAATCAAAAAGCATTTATTTTTATAAAAAACAATCTACTTGATATAAAAATCTCTTTGGAAAATGAACTGGTCTGTTTCAAAAGCACACAGGTACCTTCCGGGGGGATAGTCGCAGTCACTTGACCTGCAGAACAGCATTTCCCATCTTACCCGGTATACTCCGCCTTTTAACGTCTGGTCATTTATCAGGTACATAAGCGTATTTCCGCTTGTATCACTGACTGAGAGCTTTAATGTTGTTTTCAGTGGAATATCCAGATCAACTCTGATAATATATTTTGTCTGAAGCTTATCCAGTTTGATTATCACATCACTGATGTTGTATTCAGCGGGAATATCTTTTTTTGTCTTTCTGATAACAACATCACTGGTATCTTTATCGATGATCTGTGAATATATTCCAGTAGCTGAAATTAAAAGAACAAAAAACAAAAAGAATTTAATAAGAAGACTAAACGTTCTATTCAATGAGATGCTTCTCTCCGTTCAGCATTTTATTCATATCTTAATGCATCCACCGGGTCGAGTTTTGATGCTGATAAGGCAGGGAAGAACCCTGCGACGATTCCCGCGAAAGCTGAGATGCCCAACGCAAGTACAACCACCCATAGCGGCATTACTGTTGGCAGTAATACTGCGTTTATAACCAGACTCAACGGAAATGCGATCATCAATCCAACCATTCCGCCAACTACACATATTGTAACAGCTTCTATCAGGAACTGAAGCATGATAGTCACACGTTTTGCGCCAATAGCTTTCCTGATACCGATTTCTTTTGTTCTTTCCTTAACACTTACGAACATTATATTGGCAATACCAATTGAACCAACGATCAACGAAAGAAGAGTAATTGCAGTACCGATAGTTTTTATAAGTCC
>CAZQYL010000239.1:0-4267 GCA_964597425.1 uncultured Ignavibacteriales bacterium
AAAGAACCAGGGCAGCCAAATGTACACACCAAAACATTTCGAAGAAAAGGACCGTGCAAAGCTGGTTGAATTCATGAAAGAATACAACTTTGCTACGATGGTCAATTCAGCAAAAAAAAGATATTGGGCAACTCACCTGCCGTTTCTGGTTGAGGAATCCGGCGGAGAGATAATTTTAAAAGCGCATATGGCAAAGGCTAATCCGCAATGGGCAAATTTTAAACCGGATGAAGATGTGCTGGTAATTTTCCAGGAGCCGCATGCGTATATTTCACCCAAACTATACGAAAATCCTGTGAGTGTACCTACGTGGAACTACATTGCGGTTCATGCATACGGAGTGCCGGAAATTCTGCCCGGGGTTGAAGAAAGGATAGCCCTCCTTGAGGAATCATTCGAAGTTTTTGAATCATCATTCAGGCAGCAATGGGATGTACTACCAGCGGACTACAAAAGCGAATTGCTGGAGGGAATAGTGGCTTTCCGCATAAAAATCACCAATATTGAAGGGAAATTCAAATTAAGTCAGAACAGGACTGAAAAGGAACGTGAAAAGGTTATTGATGAACTTGCCCAAAAAGAAGACAAAACCCAGTCAGATATTGCCGGCTTCATGAAAAAAAGAGCTAAATAACCTGTGTAAATACAATAATTACATTGTTTTAAGTTTTTTTCTGCCTAACGTCTTTAAGGTATTCCTACATTGCTATAATTAGTTTATTTTGCACTAATTAGAAAGAAAATCAATTTGCATTTAGGAAACTTTGTGGAGTACAATATGGCTAAGATGAATCAGCCAAAAACAGTTTTAGCTTCAAGGAACAATTCCATCATTTCTGTTGCGGAATCATTGTTGAATGATGCAGGTATTACATACTCGATCAGCAAGAATGGTGTTACAGAGATCCAGGTAACAGGCGATGAGAACATTCTGAATGCAAGAAAGATCCTGATAGATCTTGAAGAGCTGGATTTTCATGATAATAAGTAAGTTAGATATAAATAACTGATTATTTGAAATTATATTTCAGTTTAATAAATAAGTTTATAATTTACAGCGGAGTTTAGCTCCGCTTTTTTTATGCCCTCTGAATTTTTTATAAACACGTAATTATACACATATGAAAAAAATTCTCATTTTAGGCGGCACGGGATTTGTTGGCAGGATCCTGACAGAAAACCTCATTAAGCTTGATGTACTGCCTGTACTTTTTAACAGAGGCAAACGCTCACCGGGAATCTTTCCGGAGCTGAGGCACATAACAGGCGATAGACTCGTACCAGCGGATATCAAACAGATCGCAGATGAAAACTGGGATGTTGTTATTGATTTCAGCTGTATGCACCCGGTGAACCTTGATGAAATTACTGAATTGCTGAAAGGCAAAGTTGGCAGGTATATCTTCATTTCAACGGCAAGTGTTTATCCAATGAGTGATCCGGAATTCTGGAAAGAGCCTGTTAAAGAAAATGCAGGAACTCTACCGTGTACACCTGAGCAGAAAGTTGATCCTGATGTTGGAGCAACCTACGGAGAAAAAAAGGCCGAATGCGAACGTATCCTGTTAAACAAAGATTGGCTTGATGCTGTGATCTTCCGACCGGGTTTAATTTACGGTAAGTATGATTATACAGACAGGTTCTACTACTGGCTTTACAGGGTGCACAATAACAGCAAAATATTGCTGCCTGATGGAGGTAAAGAGAGTTTTACTGCGACCTTCAGCGAGGATTTTGCAGAACTTATACGCGCCGCTATAGATATACCCAAACATAATAAAGTATATAATGCTTCAACTCATACACCTGTTACTTTGAAGCAGTATATAAGCGACGCAAATGTTCTGCTTGGGAAGTCACCTGAGCTTGTTAGTGTGAGCACGGAATTCATTGATGAAAATAAAATACAGCCGTGGGCAGATCTGCCTGCATGGGTCGGTGCAATGAATATGTGTATGGATAATTCGAAAGCTGCCGCAGATTTTCCGGTCTTCTTCCACACATTCAACGAAAGCCTGAAACGCTGTGCCGATTATTACTCATCGCTTGGTTGGAAAGCGCCAATAGCGGGATTATCAGTTGAGCGTGAAATGGAATTGATCGAAAAGGCTCTGGGCTGACAAACTTCCGATGTATTATTTTAAGTTTATTGTAAAGACTCCCCAAAAGGAGTCTTTTTTATTATCCAATTTTGAGAAAATTAACATAATTATTGTAACCTTTTTCGTTTAATCCTTGACAATTCATTTTTCTTCCATTAACTTTGCAGTACAAAGTACTTTCTAGTAGAAATCAAACAGGATAAGTTATGGAGCAGAATACACCCGGAAAGAGTGAAATTGAATCAAACCGGCAGCATTTAAAGAACCTGACGGAGATCCGCAGTTTAATGGAGAGATCTTCGAGTTTTATTTCGCTCAGCGGACTCTCAGGCATAAGTGCAGGAATTATGGGTCTGATTGCCGCATATATACTGCATATAAAACTCTTCAGGTTTATGGATTATTCCAAAAGCCCGATGATATCCGCCCAAATGAGGGAGGAGTTCATTCTATTCGGTATAACCGTATCTGCCGCAGTGCTTATAATTACCTTCCTTGCGGCGATTTTCTTTACTGCCCGCAAAGCCAAAAAGAACGGCTATCCTGTTTGGGATGGCTCAGCCAAGCGGCTTGTTGTGAACCTCTTCATTCCCCTTATTACAGGCGGAGTGTTTTGTCTTATTCTCATATACCAGTATTTCGATTGGCTCGTGCTTCCTTCAATGCTCGTCTTCTACGGGCTTGCTTTGCTGAATGCAGGCAAATTCACGTTAAGTGAAATCAAATGGCTTGGGGTATCTGAAATTGCCCTGGGTCTAGCCTCTATGCTGTTCTTGAATGATGCTATCTATTTCTGGGGCGCCGGATTTGGTTTGCTCAATATCATTTACGGGCTTGTAATGTACTTTAAATATGAAAAAAATAATTGAAATATACCCCGTCTAACGGAACAAATTGAAGGATATTCTCGTAAATATAAATAAGCTGTTTGAAAGCAAGGTAAGGCTTGGAATAATGTCAATGCTGATGGTTAATGATTCAGTTGATTTTAACTCACTGAAGACCCACCTTGATGTTACAGACGGGAACCTTGCAAGCCACATCGCATCACTTGAAAAAGCAAAATATATAAAGGTCAATAAATCGTTTATAGGGAAGAAACCGAATACTACGTATTCAGTTTCAGCAACGGGAAGGAGATCATTTAACGAACATTTAGACGCATTGGAAAGGTTAATAAACAGCAGCATAAAATAATAAGTACTGCTGAAAATCACATTATGAAAACGATCATCACACCCGGAGGACATACAAATGCATAAGCCAAGATTTCTTATCACTATTGCACTACTTGTCATATACAATTTTTTCTTCTGGTCAGAAAAACTTGGCGCGAATCTTTTTATTTTCTTCTCTCTCGGAATAATTGCTATGCTTTTTATGAATGAAGAGAACATAAAGAATAAAAACGTTATCGTTTCAATGCTTGCAGCACTATACTCTTCAGCGATGGTTGTATTTGTAAACTCAGGTTATGCAAAATTCGCCGCGTTTGTCTGTTTTATGATATTTGCCGGCTACATTCACCAGCCGCAGTTACAGACTGTCTATAACGCAGTTCTCACGACATTTTCAAGCTTTGTAATTTTCCCCTACAATGTTTACATTGAGCTTAAATACTTCGCCTCAAAATTCAGGGCTTTTAAATTGGTCCTTAAATTCGCCAAACTGGCATTCATCCCCGTGATATTCTTTGTGATATTCTACGCCATCTATGCTTATTCAAACCCCGTTTTCAATTCATACTCAGTTACGTTTTGGGATTCAATAGGCAAATATCTTTACGATATTTTCATAAATTACCCGATACTCAGGTTCTTCTATATCCTGCTTGGATTAATGCTGATTACCGCATTCATATATAACAATAAAATAAGGGTATTCACTGAGCTTGATAACTCATTCCACGAAACCCTGCAGCGAGATAAAATTTTTAAAGTGCATTCACGTACAAGGCCTGTACCAAAATCACACTTAATGTACACAATGTTTTCCTACCGCTTTAAGCCTAACTCGCTTAAGCTGGAAACCAAAATGGGCATTGTTCTGCTGGTTATGATGAACGCATTACTTGTACTCCTCAACATAATAGATGTCCAGGTAACCTGGCTTGGATTTGACGCATCAAACATCGAAAATCTTGCATATTACGTTCATGAAGGTAC
>CAZQYL010000240.1:0-4223 GCA_964597425.1 uncultured Ignavibacteriales bacterium
TGCATTGAGTATTCGCGAAGCGGCTTGCAAAGCGGTGTCGTATCTATGGGGTGATCCAAAACAAATGTCGGCTGCTCCAGGCTATCCTCACAGGTGGCTTCAAACAGCGCTGCTATTACGAGTCCTTTACTGTGCGTAATTTTAGGATCAAGATCAATTTCTTTATCCTTCATATACTGAATGATATCAGCTTTTTTCATGTTAAGCACATCAATGCCGTTCTTTTCAGCAATGGCATCAACCATTTTAAGCCGGCGCCATGGGCGTTTAAAATCAATTTCCGTTCCCTGGTAATCAACTTTGGTAGTATTGTTTACTGCAAGACAGGCGTTTTCAACAACCTCTTCGAAGAGATTCATGCTGTCGTTGTAGTCGCCATAAGCCTGGTACCACTCAACCTGTGTAAATTCAGGGTTGTGGGTTCTGTCAATTCCTTCATTACGGAAATCTTTAACAAACTCATACACACGATTGAATCCGCCTACAACAAGCCTTTTTAAATAAAGCTCATTTGAAATTCGGAGGTACAATGGAATATTCAATGCGTTATGCTGGGTGATAAACGGCCTTGCATTCGCGCCACCGTAAATTGATTGCAGCGTGGGAGTTTCGACCTCAAAGAAATTGTATCCTTCAAGTGTGCGTTTTATTGCGTGAATGATCTTTGTGCGTTTTACAAATGTTTCTTTAACGTGGTCGTTTACAATAAGATCAATATATCTCTGCCTGTAGCGCAGCTCAACATCAGCAAACGCATCGTGAATGATTTTCTCGCCTGTTTCAGTGGTTTCTTCTTTTACCACAGGCAGGGGCTGAACGGTTTTAGTGAGCAATTCAAACGTTGTTGCGTGTACAGAAACTTCGCCCATTTTAGTACGGAAAACAAATCCGTTGATTCCAACTATATCACCAATATCAAGCAGTTTGAAGAGCTTATATAGCTCTTCACCAACATCATTTTGCCTGATGTATATCTGGATCTTTCCGGTATCATCTTTTACCTGGAAGAAGCTGGCTTTACCCATCTTGCGGATAGCCATAATTCTGCCGGCAACTGAAATTATCTTTTGTTTATGCGCTTCGGCTTCAGCTTCATCAGCGGGATCTTTGAATGTGCTTAAGATCTCAGCGGAATTCGCCGTAACATCAAACCTGTGCGGGTAAGGATTTATACCCATTTTTTTTATTTCTTCAAGCGCTGCAAGCCGGTTCTTTACCAGATCGTTAGTTTCCTGCAAAAAATTCTCCTGTTGGTTATGTTAAAAACTAAAATTTATTTCTAAGTTAAATACAAAAGGACACAATTGAATGAAACCCCTCAGAGCTTAATTGTGTCCTGAAAATTCTGGCAGCTGCTTTCAAAAGTAACTGCTCTAAAAAATATGTGAACTTAATTAATCTTCCCTGTTATCAGATATCTGTTCAGAAATATTTTCAAGTTCTTTGGAAATACTCTCAAGAACATCGGAGCCTGAAGACGGCTGCTGAACTGCTGCAGCTTTTTTGAGCTTATTTTTCTCTTTTTTCTTCTTCTTGCCGCCCTTCTTGCCTTTTTTCTCTTTCTTAACCGGTTCGCCTTCTGTTTTTTCTACCGGCTCAGGTTTTCTGAAAACGGCAGGTTTTGGCGTAGCAAGTTTTTTGGCTTCTATGAATTCTTCCGGTGTCAGGTATCTCCACTCACCCGGCTTTAAGCCGTCAAGTCCTATCCTGGCATACTCAACTCTTTTTAATCTCTGTACAATGTAACCAAGCGCTTCAAGCATTCTTCTTACCTGGCGGTTCCTGCCTTCGTGGATTGATATCCAGATATTCTGCTCGCCGGTATTTGGTATTATCCTTACCTTAGCCCTTGAAGTAGGACGGCCGTCTATCATAACCCCTTCACGGAGCTTTTTGGTATCGTTCTCTTCCATGGGTTTATCAAGCTTGGCAAAGTATGTTTTAAATATCTTATGCCTTGGATGCATCATCATGTTGGAAAACTCACCATCGTTGGTAAGAAGCAATACACCATCGGTATCGTAGTCAAGCCTGCCAATGGGGTACAGGCGGGTGTTAAGACCTATAAGATCCATCACGGTCGGTCTGCCTTTATCATCGTGAGTGGTAGTTACATAACCTCTTGGTTTAAAAAGTACAACGTAGATAAATTCTGACTGCGGCTTTATTTTCTCGCCGTCAACTTTAACTACATCCTTTTCCGGGTTCACTTTTGTGCCCGGTTCTGTAACAGTCTGCATGTTTACTGTAACCCTTCCTGTAAAAATTAATTCATCTGCTTTTCTTCTTGCGGTTACACCCGCATTCGAAATAAATTTGTTTAGTCTTGTAAGTTTTGTTTCGTTTGATTCACTCTCTTCTTCAAAATGTTCATCTTCCGGGTCCTGCTTTCCCCATGTTTTTTTCTCGGGGTTCACATATTCAGGTACGTCATCAGATCTCTTAAAGGTACGTTTCTTAATTACTTTCTTCATCTATGATACTTTCTATACCTTCAGAGCCTGTATTAGATTCATTTTCGTTTTCTACGCTTATAGTTTCAGTTTCATTTCCGTTATCATCACCAGAGTTAAGCTCGTGAATTACCGCGCTTTCTGTATTCTGCGTATCCACCTCCGAAATAAGCTGTGCTGCGGCATTGCCGCCAGATACAAGCTTTTCGCGGATATGGTTTATCTCTTCGTAGAAATCAATATCAGATTGTGAAACACCATCCGGCGGACCCGCCTTGATAATTTCTTCAATAGCCTTAAGATGCGGAAGATCTGCTATATCATTTATCCCCAAATACTCCAGAAGATTATCGGTAGTTCCGTATAACATTGGTCTGCCTACAACTTCAGCACGCCCTTTGATTGTTATCAGGTCTTTTTCAAGCAATGAACCGATAATATAATCTACGTTAACACCTCTTACTGCTTCAATTTCACCCTTTGTGATAGGCTGTGTATAAGCAATTATCGCCAATGTTTCCAGGGCAGATTGTGAAAGACGGCGTTTCAGTTTTTCTTTGTTAAGCTTAGCCAGCCAGGGAGCAAACTCACGTTTTGTGGCAAAACGGTACGCGCCTGCTACCTGTATAATATTAAAAGAATAGTCACCCTTGCTGTATTTTTCAACAAGCTCGTTGGCTGCTTTTTCAATATTACGGATATCCGCTGTTACACCTGTTTCGGATTTTTCCTGATTGATGATATCTTTCATCTGTTTCAGCGTTAGGGGTCTATCTGATGAAAAGATCAAAACTTCAACAATTTTTTTTATGCCGTCAAAATTCATTTATGGTATATATTATTATAAAAACTTTGATTTACAAAATTAAAAACGAGATACCACGCTCGTAAAGCCTGTATTAATTTAGTAGATTACGAATATAATAAAGCTTTTTTGGTAAATAAAGAGCAAAACGCAAAAAATTAATTAAAACTTGAAGTCTCTATTATGCCCTCTTCGGGCATTTCTGCTATCTTAAACACAACAAAATCAGTCAGTGATTCATTAATTTTTAAGCCAATTATGCCGTTTTTAGCCATTTCAAGGATTGCGATAAAAGTAACTACAACCCTGATCTTTTCCATTCCTATTATCATGCTGAGGAAAGACACATATTCATTTTGAGTGCAAAGCGTATTTACCAGCTCGATCTGTTCATCGATTGAAACATTCATCCTTGTAATGTTGTGAACAACTTCCTTGGGCTGATGCTCCATGGCATATTTATATGCCTTTATGAGGTTGTAAAGTGTTAGATTCTGTATAGTTACATCCTCTTCCGCTTCATCATCTATTTTATAGTCGGCGTCAAAATCGGTGCGATAAAATACCTTGCGTTGCTCTTCTTCAAGGGTTGCGAATTCCTGCGAGGCATCTTTGAAGCGCTTGTATTCAAGCAGCCTTTTAACCAGCTCATATCTAGGGTCTTCTTCTTCTTCAGTGATCTCCTCCGGCTTAAACAACATCATTTTAGCCTTTATCTGGATAAGAGTCGCTGCCATAAGAATAAATTCGCTGGCAAGCTCAAGATCAAGAACCTGTATGTAATTCACATATTCACAAAATTCATTGGTAATTTTTGAAATGGGAATATTGTGTATATCAAGCTCATCCCGCTGGATAAAGAAAAGCAGCAGGTCTAACGGACCCTCGAATTCATTGAGCTTTATTCTGTACATGATGAGCGAATATAAAGGTAACTTTTTTGAATTTAAATGCAGTAAAGATGA
>CAZQYL010000241.1:0-4222 GCA_964597425.1 uncultured Ignavibacteriales bacterium
AGTGTTGTGGCGTTTTTGGCAGGGGCGGGGATAGATCCCGTAAGACTCATTGCAAAAGGCTACGGCGAAAGTGTTCCGATAGGTGATAACTCCACCGATGATGGCGCTGCCAGGAACCGCAGAGTTGAAATGAAGGTGTTGAATTAAAATTTCACTTTTATACTTTCTAACTTCAGAAGAATTATCTTTTGCATCTGAACCATTTTTAGTTATCTGCTGAAATTTGCTTGAAAGTTGTGTATTTTAGTTAATCATAAATAGATATACTTAATAAGAACTTATCGAATTCCGAAACAAAATAAGACTTTCGCTGCTGTATTTTGTGATCGTTGCCGCAATTGGCACTTTCCTGCGGATGAAGTTTGTTTTCCCAATTGATTTGCTCAACTTCGAAAATACCCTGCACTCACATTCACACTTCGCAATACTCGGCTGGCTGTACAATGCGTTATACATTGCGATTGTTTACACATATGTCAAAGATCCCGCTAAACAGAAAAAGTACAACTTACTCTTCTGGATAACACAGGTATCAATTATCGGAATGCTTTTCACTTTTGCATGGCAGGGTTATGCGGCTTATTCCATAACTTTTTCAACAATGCATATATTCTGCTCGTATGCATTCATATTCTTTGTGCTTAAAGATATTTCCGGAATAAAGCATGAAACCCTTTCATTAAAGTTCATATACGGCGCTTTGTTTTTCCTGTTCCTTTCGTCATTAGGTCCATGGGGATTGGTTGTAGTGGTCATTCAGGGTTCCGCCGGTACTGATCTATATAAACAGGTAATATACTTTTACCTGCACTTTCAATATAACGGCTGGTTCATTTTCGCGCTCATTGGGCTATGGCTTAAGTATTACGAAACCAAAGGCGCGAAGTTCAATGAAAGAACCGCATCATCAGCCTTCAATATACTATTCTATACTAATGTTGCAGCATATACGTTATCTTTGCTGGGATTCAAACTGCCCTCGTATGTTTATTGGCTGGCAATACTCACCGCATTTGTTCAGCTAGTGGGCTTGCGTTATCTCTACAAACTTTTATTCGCAAATGAAATCAAGGTCTTTCACGATAAAAATAATATAACGCACAGCCTGTTTCGTTTCAGTTTCCTTGCTCTTTTCGTTAAATATCTGCTGCAGCTTGTATCCGTACTGCCAAATATAGGTGATGCGGCTTTCTTAAGCAGAGAAGTTACCATCGGGTTTATTCATTTAGTTATGCTGGGAGTGATATCTTCTGGTATGCTTGGCTGGTTCGCGGGATTTGAACTGATTAATGCAGGCAGTAAATGGTTTAAATACGGTGTGTATTTATTCCTTGCTTCATTTGCATTAAGCGAGATAATGCTTTTCTACCCGGCTTTAGTGATTTGGTTTAAGATCTCCGGTATTGCAAATTATGCTATGTATATGTTCATTTTATCGGGTGGAATGCTTGCGGGTACAATCGCAATGTTTATTTCTTCGTTACGGAAGCGCTGACACGTATTATTGCTTGTCATACCTGCTTCAAATGATACTCCATATGAACAACATAATCCTCAATAAGCCACAACAGATTTTTCTCTGATTCGCCTTCACGGAAGGCAGCATCACCAAGCTCGATTTGTACTGCCAGTTTTTCTTCGGGAATATTGGAAATTATTTGCACTATTTGTTTATTCAGACTCACCCAGTAATCCAGTAGCTCACCGGTTTCCATCTCATTATAATGATTTATCCTCACCCAGTCATCCTGCGCATAAGGAGTTATCTTAAACGGCTGTTCTTCAAACTGTGCGCGAACGAATCTGCTAAGGTTATTTACTGCCGAATCACACAGATGCCCGAGAATCTCTTTCTTTGACCATTTCCCGGGTGACTTCTTGTAACTCAAATCATCAGAGTTAATTTGTTTGATCTTTCCCGGTACTTCGTTGATTAAAGAATTTAACCGGTTAATTGTGTTATTGAGTATATTCATTCGAGAACTATTTTTTATAATTTACTGAATCCGTTGGACCAATACCCAGCATAAGCGTTACACAATTGGGATGTTTATCTTTGATATATTCTACCATTTGATTCAAATACTTTTCACTGGTGCCGAATTTCACTTCAAGTTTTTCAAACTCCTCAAGGCATGGCAGCATTTCGGCGACCTTTACCTCAAATGAATCCCTGTACATTCTCTTTAATAACGTATCAGTTTCACTGGCCATTTTTTCTTTGTATATAGTAACAGGCTCCATGCATTTGCAAACCTGTGCAAGTGATTTCCTGTCTTCTTTGGAAATAAGGTCATACTTATCTTCGCTTCCTGAGCATCCCCAGATATAAGCGAAAACCAGGACAAATAATATTACACTTTTACGCACATTACCTCCACGGGTTTTTCAAACCCTTTAATTGAAACATCACCAAGCGACTCTACCGCCTGGCCATTAGTATTAATTTTATTTAAGAATTCCCTTGTAACTAAAAACTGCGTACGGTACTCTTTGTTAAGCTGCTCAAGCCTGGCGGCTGTTATAACAGTGGTCCCGGCTATGGAATACTGCTTGCGAATATCGTTGCCGATGTTGCCTGTTATTACTTCACCGGAGTGAATGCCGATACCGACCCTTGTAATCGGAATTACACCGACTTCAGCCAATACTTTAATTTTGTTAATTATTTCAAGTCCCGCATTAAATGCATTCTGCTCATGGCTCAATGTCTGTAACGGAATGCCGAATGATGCCATAAAACCATCACCCATGAATTGGTTTACCAATCCCTTATGTTTTGAAATTATCTCTATCAGCGGGTCGAAAATATTATTCTGGAATTCAATTATTTCCTGCGGGTCCTTGGTTTCTGCGTACGTGCTGAAATTCCGGATATCAAGGAACATAATTGTTGCGTTAACACGCTTTACATCAAGCTCATCTTTTCTTTGTATAAGTTCATCAACAATTTCACGGGATACCTGCTGGCCGAATAGGTTTATGATTTTTTGTTTTTCTACAAGCTGTTTAAATGAATTCTGAACCCTGTTATTTATCTCCAGCGCTATCATTCCCGATGCCGCGCCGGTGAAAAGCATCATTACCGACCTAACGTAATATGAAGCAATTGGCATGTGGGCTTTAATATCGTTTACCGGGATTACATAATTATAAACGTAATAGGTTAATGCTGAATACTGCAAAGCAGCCATAATCCCAAGGAAAAAACTAATTCTAAAATTGAGTTGAAGTGATGAAATTGCGATAAGCAGGAAGTAGGTCAGGAAATACGGCGCGTCAAGATATACAGCGCGCTCTTCAATTACTGTAAGCATGAACATCAATATGCCGGGGAAAATTATTTCAATAAGGGTATGAGCAAGCTTCACATGGTCATTAATTGATAATTTATTCTTTATGTACCTTCTCAGCAGGAAAAGAAATATCAGTTCATAGTTAAGGAAGAAGAATACCCAGATAATTATAGCGTAACCTGAAGTCTTGTATTTGAAAAATCTCTGCAGGTCAAGGAAATCCAGGTAATTGTTCAGTATGCTTACCAGCATACCAATAGCAAGCAGGTAACAGATTATCTTTACCCTTTTATACTCGCTCAGAGTCTTTTCAAACTCAAATTCCTTTTTAAAAGAACTGTCCTGTATCAATTTTCTTTCTGTTTTATAAAGTCAGTATCCTTCTGTGGTAATTTATCTGCCCAACATGGTAACCCAAATGCAGCGCCAGCCTGATCAGCGCATCGTAAACAGTCTGATTTTCACCATGAGATGCCTCAGGGAATTCCTCTGCCAAACGCTCACCGGTCAGATCTTCCAGTATCGGGATAACAATAACTGTTGTACTTTCAATTTCAGCTAAAAGATCCTGTTTGCTTATATTTTTTTTCGAGAACTCAAGGTCACGGTTGCGAACGTAGCCGTTTTTTCCAATAACTGAGCCGATATTGTGTTTTAAATTTCCGCAAAGGTGTAACGCCAGGTTACCCGGAGTGTTTTTCAAGTCACCTGTTAATTTCCACAGGTCTTCTTCGTTTTGGTATTGAGATATTTCTTTTTTCAAATTATCGAGGTACTTTTGGTACTGGGATGTGATGTATTTCATTTTTGTTGATTAATTTTATTTATACCATTTTCAAAAGCCAGAGAATATATACAACTGCAAGTACAAACATAACAATTGTCATTATTAATCTGAACTTAAACCCGGGGCGTAATTCCTGCTG
>CAZQYL010000242.1:0-4191 GCA_964597425.1 uncultured Ignavibacteriales bacterium
TCTGAATACCAACGAGATTACCTGTTGGGTCACGTTTATAATATATCTCAGAGTTGCCATCCCGCATGTCAGACCATACAACATGAACAGCTTGACCGGATATTGCCGTAGAAGGATAGTATGAACTATTAGTACTGTTCGTTAGCCGTGTATCTGCACCCCAGCTTGAACCACCATCTATTGAGCGCTTATAATATATTTCAGGGTTACCATCACGATTGTCATGCCATACAGCATGTACAACTTGACCGGATGCTGAGACAGAAGGATACTCTGATAATGAAGCATTATTCGTCAGCCGCGTATCTGCTCCCCAGCTTGAACCTCCGTCACTGGAGCGTTTGTAATATATCTCATAGTTTCCATCACGATTATCATGCCATATAACATGCGCTGATTGACCTGATACTGCCACAGAGGGACGGCCTGAAATAAGAACGTTATTAGTTAAACGTACATCTGCCCCCCAGCTTGAACCTCCATCAGTAGAGCGTTTGTAGTATATCTCATAGTTTCCATCACGATTATCATAAAATACAATATGTATAACTTGGCCGGATACTGATACAGAAGGATCATCCGATAATGAAGAGTTATTTGTCAGCCGCGTATCTGCTCCCCAGCTTGAACCTCCATCACTGGAGCGTTTGTAATATATCTCAGTGTTTCCATCACGACTATCAACCCATACCAGATGTGCAATTTGACCGGATACTGAGACGGAAGGATACTCTGATAATAAAGAGTTATTTGTTAGCCGTGTATCTGCCCCCCAACTTGAACCTCCGTCTATGGATCGTTTGTAATATATCTCACTATTCCCATCACGCTGGTCAAGCCATGCAACATGAACAACTTGACCTGATACTGATACTGAAGAATACCCTGAATAAGAGGAGTTGCTAGTTAGCCGTGTATCCGCTCCCCAGCCTAAACCTCCATTAGTAGAGCGTTTGTAATATATCTCATAGTTTCCATCACGATTATCATGCCATAGAACATGCAAAGTATCTACACTTGATGCTATACACCACGCATTATTGTGAGATGTTAAAGAAACAGAGGGGTTATTTGTCAGCCTGAGATCCGGCTGCCATTGTGCACTCGTAGTTGCAGAGATCAATATACAAAAGATTATCAGGTATTTCATTTTTTCTGTCTTTCTTAATCAATTTCAAATTAATTTAACTTGCAGTATTCTATTTGATGTATCATCAGAATTTCTTTTTAGGTACCGCTTCTCTTTATCCGGTTTCTTTTAAACTAATAACATATTATCACAAGTAACTGAACTCTTAGAAATTTTTGCCAGTACTTTTCCCGTAAATTATCGGCTCTTAATTTGTTTTACATTTTTGTTTTCATATTCACATACAAAGATAGACTTCAAACCGTCTTTTTAAAAAGAATTTTTGAAGGCAATGTTTACAGAGAGAGTGTGGAAATATAAGACAGAAAAGCCTGTATAAGTGGATTTTTGTTATTTTTTACAATTTTATTTCATTTCAATTGTTAGTAGATATTGAACATTGGAATTTATATTCTGATTGTTTCTAATAATGGCATAACTGAAAACGTTAGTTTTGTTATATGGCAGATAAACTAAAGGACTTTTAGTGATAGGTAAGAGAAATTATTATGGAATAAGTTTTTCTTGGGGGATAAAAATATAAAAAAAAGAGTACCATCTGGTACTCTTAAAAATATTATTATTTACGGCGCTAATCTTTCTATTTTCCACCCTGATCTGTTTTTTGTATATCTGACCCTGTCATGCAGCCTGTTTGGCCTGCCCTGCCAGAATTCAAATGTATCAGGCGTAAGTGAGTAACCGCCCCAAACATCAGGCAGCGGAACGTGAGTTTTGAATTTCACCATGTATTTAAGGAATTCTTTTACAATTGCCGAACGGCTTTCGATTACACTGCTTTGCTTTGATGCCCATGCGCCAACCCTGCTTTTATAAGGACGCGTATTAAAATACTCTTCGCTTTCTTTCTGCGAAACTTTTTCTATTTTTCCTTCAATTCTTATTTGCCGCTCAAGCTTATCCCAATAAAATAATAAACAGCCGTAAGGATTTTCTTCTATATCTTTACCTTTTTTGCTTTTGTAATTGGTATAGAATACAAAACCGCCGTCGTGAATTCCCTTTAGCAATACAACCCTTGCCGAAGGCTTGCCGGTTTTGGAGGCCGTTGCCAAAGTCATAGCGTTAGGCTCTAAAAAACCTGAGTTCAATACATCCTGAAACCATTTTTCGAATTGTTTGAAAGGGTCTTTGCTTACACTGCTTACTGATAAGGTGCTTTTGGAGTACTGTCTTCTTAAATTCTGAATTTCTTTATCATCCATATTACAAATTTACCAAATGAATGATAAATTTAACACACTATAATATCACTCTGTTTTTAACAACCTATTTTTTGCGGTAAATTATGTATGCATTACCGGCTTTTTCAAAGCCTATCTTCGGGTAGTATTCCATTGCCTCAGGGGCTGAAAGAAGTACAAGGTTTGATTCATCTCCGATCAATTTCTGAATTTCATTCACAAGTTCATGCCCTATTCCCTGGTTCTGGTATTCCTTATCAACTGCCAGATCAGAAAGGTAACAGCAGTAAGAAAGATCACTCAAAGCGCGGGCAACACCAACAAGCTTTTCACCATCCCATGCTGTAACCAGCAGGTTGGAATTATCTATCATGTTCTTAACCCTGTTCAGGTCTTCAACGGGACGCTTGATGCCTGATGCCTTAAACAGGTCTGAAAGTTCGTGTGCTTCTAATTTAGCGTTAGTTTTATAGGTAATAACCATAAACTCAATTTAATTTGCCAAAATAAGATTTATAAACCGGTTTCCTGTAAAAAAACTGCATAAAAAACGCCGGAAACAGCAAAAAATCCACAAAAATGCTGCCGGATTTGTACGTAATATCATCAATAATTATACTACTATCAACAGATTTTTCTATTATGTGCTTATGTTTCCAGTACTTTAATGGTTTCGGTAAAACCGTCCCTTCATCAATGAAATAGATCTCATTCTCGTTCTGCACCTGCTCAGTGATAACAGAAGTCCAGTTTTGTTTGAAACCAAGTATACTTATCTGCACCTGAATAACATCTCCACTGGAGCATCCATCAAACCTCTTAACTTTTAAACCAATGAAGGGCGGTTTAAGTTTCATAAATAGTTTAATATCAAAGCCTTGGAAAACTTTCTTGTAATTTTGAGCTACTTTTGTCTTTATTGTTATACGCATATTAAACAAAAACGGCTCTGCAATAATTTATTGAAGAGCCGTTTTAGAGTTTTTTTTAATTTCGGTTAAGCTGTGAAACCGTTTTCGCCGTCAAAGGTGTAAAGATTTTCTGTCTTAATGAAATCATATCCTTCTGCACGGAATTTATCAAGCTGTGCAATTAATTTTTCATGTGTTGTAGTTCCGCTTTCAACCTGGAAACGGCATCTCCAGTGATCAACACAGAAAGTTTCTTTCATACCGCCGGGGTATACTTTCACACCGCGGTTTGTTATTGCTGTGAGCTTTAATCCATCTACTGCAATATTCTTCAGCTTATTGCCAAGCTCTTCGGCAGTTCCTTCGGTCCAGTGTAAAAATACATCAACGCCTACAAGATCCTTTTTAGCTTTTTTAATTGTCCTGTAATCATAATGCGGCTGCATTTTAACTTCAAAGTCATGGTACTCAACAGGTTTTAATGTTGTAGGTTTCTGCCCAAGCCTTGCGATAACTGCCTGCGCGAATTCTTTTGTGCCGACTTTCTCTTTGCTTACGCCTTCCCTGAAAATATCATAGGTGTTAACACCATCTTCTAGGGTTTTAAGCCATGCATTGTGGACCTTTGTTGCTACTTCAGACTGGTTGATGTGAGCAAGCATTAATACCGCTCCAAGCAGCAGGCCTGATGGGTTCGCAGCGTTCTGTCCCGCGCGCCTTGGTGCTGAGCCGTGAATGGCTTCGAACATCGCACATTTATCGCCGATGTTAGCTGAGCCCGCAAGTCCAACTGAACCTGTCATCTGTGCAGTTACATCAGAAAGTATATCGCCGTAAAGATTTTCCATCACAACAACATCAAATGATTCCGGTGAAGTGGCAAGTTTTGCTGCGCCGATATCAACAATCCAGCTTTCCTTTTCAATATCAGGATACTCTTCGCCAA
>CAZQYL010000243.1:0-4152 GCA_964597425.1 uncultured Ignavibacteriales bacterium
TTTTTTAGAGACGTCCATTTGGGCGTCTTTTTTTATGCGATATTTAGCCCGGAATGCGTATCACGTTTTGACTGTATTGCTATATCCTACATATGAAAATATATTGGTTTAAATTTTACGATAAATCATAATTTCTTCAGGGGGTTGAAAATGAAATTAGTAATAACAGCTATCTTTACATTATTCTTTATTACAGCAATTTATTCACAGCCTATAAGCTGGGTTGAGCAAACCAGCGGGCTGACCACACAGTTAACATCTGTATCAGTGGTTGATGATAACAATGCATGGATATGCGGCTATGCAGGCAGAGTGCTTCGCACAACTAATGGCGGCGCGAATTGGGTCAGTGTAAACGCTGCGCCAATTCCGTTAACTTTGGACCTGCACAGTATTTACGCAATTGATGCCAACACGGCAATTGTGGCAGGCTCAGGCACTTCATCTTTTTTATTCCGCACATCAAACGGCGGTGCTAACTGGACTCAGGTTTTCACCGAAACCGGGGGATTTATAAACTCCGTACAGATGGGTAATTCATTTGCCGGTTTTATGATGGGTGATCCCGTCGGCGGAAGATGGTCACTATGGGGCACAACAACAGGCGGCTTAACATGGGACTCAGCAAGTTTTTACCTTCCGCAGGCTGGCAGTGACGCTGGCTGGAATAATGCGTTTTTCTTTGATGCATCTGCAGGTGTATGGTTTGGTACCAATAATACAAGGGTGTACAAAAGTTTAACTCTCGTTAACTGGACAACACAGCCAACTACCGGACAGGTTAATTCGTATGCTATTTGGTTTAATTCGCCTTTTACCGGATTAACAGGCGGCACGGCATTATTAATGACAACTAACGGCGGACTTAACTGGGTTAATCCCCCAGCAGCGCTGCCGGGTACAGCGAACCTGAGCGGTATTACAGGGTTTGGAACTCAGTGGGTTGTTACAAGGCAGGCAACGGCTATATACTTAAGTCCTGATAATGGAGCCACATGGACAACAAGTTACACGGCACCGGTTGGGAATTTCAGGCATGTTGCGAAAAGCAGGGCAAATAACCTTGTATATTACGGCGTTCGCTCAAATGGCGGTATTTCCAAGGGAACATTGCTTGTTGGCATTGAGCCTGTTTCGAATATCGTACCTGATAAATTTGAATTGAAACAGAATTACCCGAATCCGTTTAACCCCAATACAACTATTGAATTTTCAATTCCAAAGAACAGCTTTGTAAAGCTTGCTGTATATGATGCATTGGGCAGGGAAGTGAATTCGCTATTGAATAACGACCTTAAAGCCGGCGAGTACAGCATAAACTTCAGCGCTGCTGATCTGGCAAGCGGAACATATTATTATAAATTAATTTCCGGTGAGCTGGTACAGACAAAGAAGATGATATTAGTTAAGTAAAGTTTTTACTCATCGGATGACTTTAAGTCATCCGATGAGTATATGAATTAGTTAAATGGCATCTTAAAAATAAGATGCCTTTTTTATTTGCAGTTTATTTATCTTTGTAGATGGATAATAATAATATCAAAGAAAAAAAGGAAATTAACACCCGTACACTTGGTGGCTGGCTGATAGCGGTTCAGGCATTTATAATACTTAATGCCATAAGCTGGGTCGGTAACCTGCAAATGTATTACAAATTGCTGGGTGAAAAGGACGTATTGATAAAAGAGAAGCCGGCTGCTGATGCAGGCTTGCTGAATGTTTTTGTATATTACGAGCTCGCTTCAAGTCTTGTTTTTGCATTCCTTTGTTTTGTGGTATTCTACTTCTTCTATAAAAGGAACAGGAATTTCCCGTTAATAATGATAATTTATCTTATAGCAGAGATTGTTGTTGAAGGCTTATCTTATTTGTTATTTGCGCACCTATCTAATGATCCGGTTTTAATGCTGCAAAAGCTTGCTTTCAGTGCGGTCATAGCTGCTGCAATAATAGTGTATTTAAAACGCTCTGAAAGGGTGAAGCAGACTTTTATTTTTTGATTTTTGTTATACTCATCGGATGACTGAAAGTTATCCGATGAGATTTGCTTGCAAAACCGCACAAATTCATTCCTTTATACTTAAATCGCAGTTAAGTATATTTGCAAATTATGAAAATTTCACTGAATTGGTTACGGAATTATATTGATATTTCTCTTTCTGTTGATGAATTGGTTAAAGGTTTAACTGATCTTGGCATAGAAGTTGAAAGTGTCGAAAATCAGCAGGAAAAGCTGAATAAGTTTGTCATTGGCAAAGTTATAGAGCGCAGCAAACACCCAAATGCTGATAAATTAAGCGTTTGCAAGGTAGATGCCGGAACGGGCGATATACTCAATATAGTATGCGGTGCGCCGAATGTCGACAAAGGGCAGACTGTCTGTGTAGCACTTGTTGGAGCTATTGTGCCGAACGGCGGATTTGAAATTAAGAAGGCTAAGCTTCGCGGTGAACTATCCGAAGGTATGATATGCTCCGCTAAAGAGCTTGAGCTTGGTGATGACCACAGCGGAATTATGGTACTTGATACTGAGCTTCCGGTTGGTACACCGTTTGCAGAATACCTGAAACAGAATGATGTGATAATGGAAATAGGTATTACACCAAACAGGGGCGACCTGCTTTCACACATAGGTGTTGCAAGAGAGCTTGGCGCATTAACAGGCAATAAGATAAAAGAACCGCTGCTGAAAAATGATTTTGCAGGCGGTGATATTAATTCTAAAATTTCAGTTGAAATAGAAAACACCAAGGGCTGCTTAAGATACTGCGGCTCAATGGTTGAAGGTATCACGGTAAAAGAATCACCTGAATGGCTTAAAAAATATTTAAACGCTGTTGGGCTCAGACCCATTAACAATATTGTTGATGTTACAAATTATGTAATGATGGAATGCGGTCAACCGCTCCATGCATTTGATTATGAGACAATTTCGGGCAAGAAGATCATTGTCCGCTCAGCAGGAAATGATAAAAAATTTAAGACTCTCGATAGTAAAGAGCGCACTCTTCGTGATGATGTACTTATGATCTGCGATGGCGATAAACCTGTTGCTCTCGCCGGCATTATGGGTGGCGAGAATTCCGAAATAAGTAATTCCACAACAAGTGTATTTATTGAAAGCGCTTATTTTGATCCCGTATTAACCAGGCTTTCATCAAAATATCTTGGTTTGCAAAGCGATTCATCATACCGCTTTGAGCGCGGTGTTGATATCGATAGAACCGAATGGGCATGTAAACGCGCCGCGGAATTAATTGCAGAGCTTGGCGGCGGTAAAGTTACCGCGGGCTTTATCGATAATTATCCAAACAGGTTAGGTAAGCTTAATGTACCTTTAAGGCTATCCCACTTAAAGCGTATTGCAGGTGTGGAATATTCTTCAGATACTGTAAAAGAATTACTTGGAAGAATTGATATTAAATTCATTTCTGAAAGTGACGAAGTATTGCTCTTTGAAATACCGCAGTCCCGCAGGGAAGACTTGACCCGTGAAATTGACCTGGTTGAAGATGTTATCAGGCTGAATGGATACGATAAGATCGATATCCCCGAATATGATAACCTGTATCTGGATACCCGTGATTTTGCCAACAAAGAATATGACAATCTGCGTGAAGTGAGAAAGTTTATAGTTGGCAGGGGATTCAAAGAGGTAATTTCCAACACACTTGTGGAAGAAAGTTTCCAGAAGAAATTTGATGAGAAATATGTTAGCTTAATGAATCCTTCGAGTGACAAAATGAACGTTCTTAGAAGCAATTTATATATCGGAATGTTTGAAGTAATTAAGCTGAATTTCGAGAATTCCAATAATTCGCTAAAGCTGTTTGAAACAGGTAATTCTTTCAGAACTGATGAAAAAGGCAATATTGTTGAAAACAGAAGCATTTTATTGGTTATGGCAGGTGAGCGTGATATCAAATCATTTAGCGAAAAACAGCGAAATTTCAACATTTTGGATATGGCAAGTGAAGCCGAAGGGTTGTTTGGAAAATTAAGCGTTGAAAATATTAAAAAATATGATTATAATGCTCAAAATGCTTTGATGGATTATTCCATAGAATACAAAAGCCGGAACAATATTATTTGTAATATCATTAGCTTCTCCGGTAAATTTTTAAATTCAATTGGAATAGAAAGACCTGTGAT
>CAZQYL010000244.1:0-2641 GCA_964597425.1 uncultured Ignavibacteriales bacterium
TTCTTCTTTAGTGTAAATTTTCTCAGGCATTACTTCATCAATATCTTCTTCCTTTATTTTAAAAGGTGCAGGCATTTTAAACTTATCGGGATCCATATCAAGGTAGTAATCGGTAAAGAACAATGTGTGGAAAGCGATATACCAGTAACTGCTCCTCACTTCATCAATATGCTTCGCATTAAGTGTATCCTTACCGGTGGAATAGTTATATGTCCAAAGACTCTCCGGCGCCTTCGCTATTGCATTTTCAAACATATCCAGTGCAGCGCCGAATTGTTTCCACAATTCTGTTTTAAAATTATCCATATGAATTCAAATTACTATTTATTTAATAAATTTTACTATCAACAACTTCAAATATTTTGGTTTTAGGATCTGTCATTACCTTGCCGTCTACTTTCTTCCATAATGATTGCAGCCTTCCTAACATTGCAGAAGCTTCATTTATATCAACAAACTCAAGCTCTATTATCACATAGTTTGGATTATCAGATAATCTTGAAACTCTGTGACTCTTAACTCCTGATGCAGCACGGTCCATTGGATCATTTTCAAACGCTTTCTTCCAGCCTTCAAAGTCCGGAACAGGATGCTCAATTTGCAGTATTATCATAATTATTATAAATTAATTTTAGTTTGTGATACCCATATCGGCAAATCATGGTTAATCTTGCCCAGCATCATATTCAATTGACCCGTGTGATGCTGAACGTGACGCATACTGTGGAGCAGGTGTTCTGTCATGCTGTAATTTCTACGTCCGTTATTCCATCTCAAATCAGCAATATCCTGCATTATTAATTTGCGGGCTTTTTCTCTCGAATGTCCAAGGTATGCAATTAGCTCTTCCTTCGTGTAAGTTCTCTCCGGCATTATTCCCGATGGGTCCATTTCGGACATTGTATACGGCTCAGGCGGATGAAAATTTTCAGGGTCGGTTGTAAGGTCATAGTCAGTGAAGAATAAACAGTGGTACGCGTTATACCAGAATTTATTATCATCATCCCAAAGGCTCTCGGGACATTTCACGAGCGCATTTTCCAGCATATCCAGCGCGGCGCCAAATTGCTTCCAGAGTTCGATTTTTAGTGTGTTATTCATTAATTAAAAAATTAATTGAGAAATATAGTTTATTATAAAATAAATATAAATGAATTATTATCTGTAAGGGTATCATTTGATGATATTTTTCATGGAATACAAGAATATAAAAAGTACTTCAATAAACCAAATCACTCTTTGAAGAAATTTTCCGCAAACTGGTCCATTGCATAGTACAATATCTCAAAATTATCATTCTCTTCCGGGAAGTGCAGAAAGAAATATACCTCCGGCAATCCTTTATCCTGCCATTTCTTGATCATATTTATCCAGACGTCGATTCTTTTTTTATCGATGTCATATCCGTAAGTATCAAATCTTATAAACGCACTGTGGTTTGTCAGCTTAAGCTTATTCAGGTACTTAATAGTTTCAAATTTATCAACTATCACAAGTCCCGCATTATTTTCTTTGAGTATTGCATACGCGTTATTCAGAATATTATCATACTCCAGCCAAAAGGGTCGGAGTTCCACACTGACCTTAAAATCACGCGGCAGCGATTTTAAATAACTATCCAATACATCAAAATTTTCCGGGGCAAAATCAGGGTGCAATTGCAAAAATGATATGCCAAGGTTTTCTTTGAAGAAACTTACACGTTTGATGAAATCATCTGTCAACTCCGCAGCCCCTATGAGCATTTTATCATGTGTAATAAGCTTGGGGAATTTGGGGCAGAACCTGAAATTTGTTCCGACTTCATCACGCCATCTTTCAATTCTTTCAACATCAACAAAATCGTGGTAGGTTGAATTCACCTCAACGCAGTTGAACTGCTGCGAATAGTGGGCAAGGTACTTGCCCGGCTTGGCATGAGATGGGTAAATTTTACCCACCCACTTACTGTAACCCCATTGCGAGCAGCCGAAGTATATCACTATATTGCTGCCTTTTCAGATTTCATCTTTATCTCATCGTCAAGCGGCTCCGCCAGTTTACCCGCGCTATCTGCCTGTGCCCTTAAAAATTCACCCGCCGTTTTGGTTTTAAGCAGTACCGGCATCCTTGTGTGAATTGACTTCATAAACGAATTCGGCTCACAGGTGATTATGCTGGCACTATCATTTTTATCTATCCCTGTTTTAATTATGCCGCCTGCAAAAAATATCGGTGTTCTTTGAATTGATATTCTTTGCGGTACTTTTTTTCCCTTTTCGCCTGTCCATTCATAAAATGCCGTCATCGGGAAGATACACCTGCTCTCATCAAATATTTTTTTCCATTTGCTGCCTTTTTTAAGTATTGTTTCTATTTTGGAATTAAAGATATCTTTCTCTATCATTGGGTCCTTGCCTTTAGCTGCCCGAGAGGGATCATATACCTGTGATCTTATACCCCATTTTTTAAGCTCAAGCTTAAATACATTTTCATTTTTATCAAAAGTTATTACCTTTACCAGGTTGGTTGGCGCAATGTTCTCAGTCCTCAGCGAATCTGTTTTAAGATCCTTTAGAACCTCATCAAGATCGTAAGCAATGTTTAGCTCACCAATGTGTTTTTCAAACTCCGCCTGTAAAGCGGCATCATCTGCCGCGTT
>CAZQYL010000244.1:2741-4140 GCA_964597425.1 uncultured Ignavibacteriales bacterium
ATACCTGATAAGTTCCGGTGTGTAATTGGATGGTTCAGGAAGTGTGATGGTTTTATTTTCAGCATGCTGCTTATCGGTAAGTTTGTAATGATTTGTCATCACAAATACATTGATGCTGTTACAGCTGCTTTTCTGCTGCCTAAGTTTTTCTGCTGCCCTTATTGTATATTGACTTATAGCTTCTTCAAGCTCACCCAGCTCACTCACATACCTGCCAAAACTTCTTGAGCTCATTATAGCCTTTTTAGGTTCCAGTACTTCATCCAGATCAACTGCGCTTACTCCCTGTAATTCATACTTTGTTCTTAAGCCTATGATTCCCATCTTATCTTTAATAAAGAATTCCGAGGCATCCCTGAAATCCTTTGCGCTTAAGATCTTCCTGTTCATCAGCATTCTTCCGAATGAGCCGCCGATACCCCAAATTTCATGTATCGGCACGTGCGCCAGCAATTTATCCATTTTAGGGAAATTGACAATATCAAAAACCCCGTTTAATTTTGGGTTATGCTTTACATATTCATTGGCAATTTTACTCAGTGTTTTTGTACGTGCTATACCAACGCTCACCGGTATTCCCGTATTTTTAAAAATAGTTTTTCTGATCTCTTTGCCATACTCAGTAAGATTATTAACCGATATATCTTTCAGATCCAAAAATGCCTCATCAATTGAGTAATACTCAATACCCGGTGTATATTTTGCTAGAATATTCATAACCCGTTCAGACATATCGCCGTACAGCACATAATTACTGCTGAGTACCCTGATGTTATTTGCTTCGATAATGCCGCGAACCTTGAAGTAGGGGATGCCCATAGTTATCCCCAAAGCTTTTGCTTCTTCGCTTCTTGCAACAACACAGCCATCGTTGTTTGAAAGCACCACGACCGGTACATTGTTCAATTTGGGATTAAAGACGCGCTCACAGCTAACATAGAAGTTGTTGCAGTCAACCAGCGCGAAAATTTTATTGTTCAGTATTTCGGATTCAGTACCCAGGTGACAATTCCCCAAATTAATAATTCAGTTTCTTCGTTGATTTCTATTGGTGCAAAATTTTTGTTTGCTGATTTAAGGTAGAACTTACCCTTAATTTTTTCAATTCGTTTAACGGTAAAATCGCCGTTAATGCACGCTATGCATATACAATTCGGTTTAAAATCCAGACTCTTATCAACAATCAACAGGCTTTTATCATTTATTCCTTCATCAATCATGCTTTCACCCTTTACCTTTATAAAAAAAGTGGATGAAGGATGCTTGATCAGGTGCTCATTCAGGTCAAGTTTCTGCTCAGTGTAATCCTGCGCGGGGGATGGAAACCCCGCATTGACCTTTGAATCAATAAACGGGATCAGAACCTTCTTCGAAGGTTCATAAGTATATATCTCAATTT
>CAZQYL010000245.1:0-4130 GCA_964597425.1 uncultured Ignavibacteriales bacterium
CATTTGATTTTTTGAGAGTAGAGACCGGGGCAAAAGCTTCATCACTTGCAGGCGCGTTTGATACTTACACTGATGATCCCAATGCGATGTTCTACAATCCAGCAAGCTTAAGTACAATTACAAATAACAAAATTTCTGCAGGCTTCGGCAAGTACCTGCTCGATATGAACTTCGGGACACTTGCTTACGCGCAGAAATATAAAGATCTCGGCTGGTTCGGCATCGGCGTGAAGTATTTTGATTACGGCTCCTTTGATAGAGCCGATGAATCAGGCACTCCGACCGGTGAAACATTTAATGCCAACGACCTGATGGTCTCGGTGGGTTACGGTAATTTTGTTTACGAAAAGATAAATTACGGCATAACGGTTAAGTATATTTATTCAGGCATTGCTGAGTATAAATCATCAGCTATCGCAATGGATTTCGGAATGCAGTATCATATGCCTTCCTCTCAGCTCTCGCTTAGCTTCGGTGTGCTGAATCTTGGCGCTCAGCTAAGCTCATATATAGATACAAAGGAAAAATTGCCTTTGGATATAAGAGTAGGTGTATCAAAAAGGCTTGAGCACACACCGGTAAGGCTTAATGTAACTTTCAGCAAGCTCAATGAAAGCCGCGAGAAACTCATCCAGCATCTTAAAGCTTTTTCAATCGGCGCGGAATTCATTTTCAGCGATTATGTTTCTGCCCGCTTAGGTTATGATAACGAAAGCCGCCAGGATATGAAGCTTGGCACATCACTTGGCATTTCCGGTTTTTCAACCGGCTTAGGTATCCGCTTCGCTGAAAAGTATGTATTCGATTATTCGCTGAACTCGCTTGGTAAAGTTGGCAGCACACACAGGGTAAACTTGGGGTATATATTTAATTAACATTTATATAATAAGGAGAAAACAAAATGTTCAATGAAGAAGAAGGAATTGCAGGCGGTGCGGGAATGGAAGGCGGAGCCGGCGGAGCTGGAAAAACCGAACGTACATATATAGTGCAGTCAGGTGATACACTCAGCAAGATCGCAAAAGAGTATTACGGCGACGCAGGAAAGTATATGGATATTTTCAACGCCAATACAGATAAGCTTTCTGACCCGAATAAAATTCAGGTCGGGCAGGAATTGATAATTCCGTAAGTAATTATTCAAAAGTGCCGGTTTATAAATCGGCACTAAAACATTTATCTAAGAAAGAGATTCCCGCTTTCGCGGGAATGGATCACAAAAATGCACAAAAAACTCACTTACTTCATCCAGTCCTTCATAATTATACTATTTGCATCGGTTTTTCTATATTCATGCGGCAGCGATGATACAGTTACCAATACTCCGCCGACTGAACCAGTTGATACGTCAGATTTCCAATACCCGTTCACGATCGGTTCATACTGGAATTATACATTAACAGTATCAGCGGAAAATATCCGCCCTGATTCCATCAGGTATTATTTCAATTCCTACCCGCTCACAGGATACGGATATACTGAGATATTGTATGACACGGTCGTACAAATTGGTGGACCTGTGAGGGTAATTTATGACAGGCTTATATTTGGCAATGATACCGCGGCAAGCAGGTATTATTACTCGCAAAATGAATACTCAATGGTCTGTTACGGATACCGCGGTTCAACTACTGCATCATTTCCTTTCAGGAAACTGCATGACAGGTCACTATATCCCGCCGGGATGTTTTCAGCGGGTATAGAAAACATGATGACGGCTTCATCAGATACTTTTATGGTGATAAATCCACCGGTTATTGTTTTAAAATACCCTGTTGTAAAAAAAACGGAGTGGATAATGTTCAATTTCGGCACCAGCAATATTTCCAAGAGATATACCGCTTGGGAAAATTACCATCTGGATACAGCAGTTATTCCGTGTATGCAAACTCAGAGGATATGGTCCGCTGAGAGCGACAAGATACTTTATGATTATTATTCCAAATACGGGCAAATGAAGAAGAACTATCTTTTTACGAATAAACAATTTCCAAACCCGGTCGGAATTCCCATAGGTTATTATGATAGGCGCGAAGAATATAAAGTAACATCATTTAATATAGCAGCACCTTAAGCATACATTTTATATGCCCTGATCAATATATTATTTCAGGGCGTTATCTTTAAACTTCTGCGCGGTTTCCTTTGAGTTTTCCACATCGCGCATGCCAAGCACCATATCATAATATTTTATTGCTTCAGGCTTATTGCCCTTTTGCTCATATATTACACCGGTACCCAAAATTGAAAAAACATAGTATGGCGATTCTTCGCCGGGCTTATCGGTTATCTTGCAGATCTCAATAGCCGCTTCATATTTCCTGAGCGCTTCATCAAGATTGCCTGTTCTGCTGTAACATACACCAAGGTAATAATTAACTTCACGGCGTATGTAGTTGTTGTTGTAGCCTGTTTTATTGCTATCAGCTTTGGCAAGCATGCCGCCATATAATGTGATACCGGCATTATAGTTATTAAGCCCAACATAACACTTGCCAAGGAATCTTTCAAACACAGGGTTATTAGGATAAATTGCGGTAAGTTTCTGGGCATACCTGAGAGCTTCCATGTAATTCTTTTCATATGATAAGTGTATGTACGCCAGTGTCACTGTAGCTTCGGTCTTTGAATATCTGCCGTTATCTGCGCAGTCGCGCAACTGGGTTAAACCCAGCTCCTTATTCCCTTTCGGGAAAAAGAACAGCACTGCTTTTAAGAATGGGTATCGGTCAACAACATAATCTACCGCATAATTGTAAATACCAAGCCCAAGTATGGCGTCTTTGTTTGCGGGATTCAGTTCATAACTTTTCTGTATCAGGTTCAATCCCTGTTTGCCGTCATCAATTGCCTTCAGCCAGTTATCACGCATTACGTTCATAAATCCGCGGTAACCAATTACACCGCCAAGCAGGAATGTCGCCCAATCATTGTTCTCGTTTTCATCAAGGCGTTCTTCACAGACCTTTACACAGCGGTCAACTTTGCTTAAGTAGTTATCATCATTTGATCGGTCCTCTTTATTAAGGTATATCTTCCACCATTCGGTCATTGATTGAAAGAAATAACCCGTAGGGTCTTTAGGGTCTTCGTCTATCAGGGTTTGGAATAGCGTGTTGGCAGAATCAAATTCAAGCTTATAAACATGATCAATGCCCTTCAGTATCTTTTCATCCCGTGATTGTGAAAAGGTAACTGTGCATATAAGTATAGCAAATACCAATATTTTATGGATATTTCTCATAAATAGTATAACGAAAAAAATGTCTCTAAAATTTCAGGTGAAGATACATTTAACAATAATTTACAAAGAAAAACCCCGCTCTGTTTATAGTTCGGGGTTAGTTAAAAACCAATTAATACATCTTAGAACCCAATGCCAAAATATTTGAATCCGTTTGCTCTCACAAATTTTGGATCATAGATATTTCTGCCGTCAAAAATGACGCGCTGTTTCATCAGCTTTTTGAGTTTATCAATATCAAGCTTACGGAATTCATTCCACTCTGTTACAAGTATAAGTCCGTCTGAATTCTTAAGCGCTGAATAATTATCTTTATAAATTTTAACCTGTTTAAACTTCTTGCCATACAACATCTTAAAATTATCGCTTGCAACGGGGTCGTATGCGTTTATCTTCGCGCCGTATGAGAGCAGCTTTTCAATAATTGTGAGCGCAGGCGCTTCCCTTAAGTCATCTGTTCGCGGCTTATATGATAAGCCCCAAACTGTGAAAGTCTTGCCCTTGATATTATTCTTGTTGTGGGCAAGTATCTTATCCACCATAATGAGCTTCTGCCTGTTGTTGATCTCATCTATTGCTTTGAGTATCTTAAAATCGTATCCTTTTTCTTTTGAAGTATTAAGCAATCCCTTTACATCTTTGGGGAAACAACTGCCGCCATATCCCACACCGGGGAAAAGAAAGCTTGAGCCTATTCTGGGGTCAGAACCTATTCCGCGGCGGATATTATTAATATCCGCTTTTACAATTCCGCTCAGGTTGGCAAGCTCATTCATGAATGATATCCTCAGCGCCAGCATTGAGTTTGCCGCATACTTGGTAAGCTCGCTGGAGCGTTCATCCATCAATATGAAGCGCTCTGATACACGCATAAAGCTGCTGTACA
>CAZQYL010000246.1:0-4118 GCA_964597425.1 uncultured Ignavibacteriales bacterium
ACAACCATATCTGTGCCTTCTTCAACTTCATCACGCTTGAATACGTCGCTTGTATTTCTGTAGCCTGCAAAATAAACCACTTTATTGCCTGCATCTTTTAACGCTTTTGCTACTGAAAAGAGCACTGCATTACCTAATCCGCCGCCTGCGAGCAGAACGGTTTCACCGGTCGGGATTTCAGTAGGCTCTCCCGTGGGACCCATCACTACAACACGCTCACCTTTTTTCAGGTGGCGGCACAGCCTTGAACTTCCCCACATTTCGAGTATAATAAGGCTCAGTAATCCTTTTTCCTTATCAACCCATGCGCCTGTTAAGGCCAAACCTTCCATCATCATTCTTGAGCCGTCAATTTCAGGGGCTGTGGTTTCATAATTCTGCAGCCTGTAGAACTGTCCGGGGTGGAATTTTTTTGCCTGCAGCGGAGCTTTCAGTACTACTTCAATAATAGTTGGGGTTAAAATATTTATTTCCTCAACAACTGCAATAAATTCACTATCAAGCCTTTTGACAAGATCAGTAAATAGTGCTTCTTTTTCTTCCGGCTGTTCTTCTTTAATTACTCCGGGGAATACTTTAAGCAGTTCTTTGTAGCCGTCTTTTGCAGATGCCATTGCTTTTACAACGTTGCCTGCATATGCCGGGTGATTATCTCCGTATACTGTAACATATTTCCTGTCTTTGGTATATGAAGTGAAAAATCCTGCTTCTTTGCCTTCGGTTTTTATAAGCTCGCCCTTGGGACCAAGTTTATATGTCTGGAAGAATTGTTTTCTTTCATCCAGTACAAATGTTCCCGGATGCTCACGCTCGTAAATAACATTGGGCGAGGTTCCTGCCGCAACAATAACTGTTTTTGCAGGAAGTGTTACTGTTTCATCAAGCTCAATATATTTACCTTCATTGGTTTTACCCTGTTTACGGAAAATCATTTCCTTAACAGCGCCGTATTCATTGGGTATAGCTTCGACCGGGCTCATTTTTTCCCAGTAATATATTCCTTCTTCAAGTGATTTTATCACTTCTTCATGGTTCAGTCTGTATGCGGGTGAATCATTAACAGTTTTCCTGTAACATAATGTCACGCCGCCCCAGCTTCTTACCAGCGGAACAAAATTCGGTTCTTCGCCTGCTTCAGCTGCGCGTTTTCTTTCAGCCCTAATTGCCGCACCATGCTCAAGGAATGTTTTTGCAATCCCTTTTTCCTCTTCATCGTACATGCTCATAACTTTTTCTTCGCCAAACTCCGCAACCGAGCCTTCATAGCGGTCAAGGAATTTTTCTACCTGTATAGGGTAATATGCAAATGCCTCTGTAGTTGTATCAATTGCAGTTAAACCGCCGCCTATAACTACAGCGGGAAGCTGTAACATCAAGTTTGCAAGTGAATCTTTCTTGGCCGCACCGGTAAGCTGAAGTCCCATAAGGAAGTCAGACGCCTTGCGGATGCCGCGAATGAGGTTATTCTTTATTTTCACAATAGTCGGCTTGCCTGCGCCTGTAGCAATTGCGATATGATCTATGCCAAGCTTCCATGCGTCATCAATTTCAATTGTTCCTCCGAACCTTATACCGTCATACACTTTGAAGTGTTTTCTGCGGGCTAAGGTCAGGTATTCAACCTTCAGAAAGTTCTTATCCCATCTTACGGTGATACCGTACTCAGATACACCGCCGAAACCAAGGAATATTCGTTTATCAAGCTCATCCTGAATTTCTTTGTATGTGTAAACCGGTTTTGGCGTTACGTAATTTCCTTCTTCATCCCTGCCGCCTGTTATTTCGGGGTGAACGTGTTCAATTTTTAAACCGTCAACACCAACTACTCCAAAACCTTCGTTTAAAAGATATTGAGAAAGTGTATATCCTGCAGGACCCATTCCAACAACCATAATGTTCTTGCCATTATAAGGCAGCTGGTATGGTCTCTTAACGTTTATCGGATTCCATCTTGTAAGCAGTGAATAGATCTCAAATCCCCAGGGGAGATTTAATACATCTGTCAATGTTTTTGTTTCTATCTGCGGTATATTTACAGGATCCTGTTTCTGGTATATGCACGCCTTCATACAGTCGTTGCAAATACGGTGACCGGTACCGGGGCACATGGGGTTATCGATCATAATAATTCCAAGCGCGCCAACTGATCTTCCTTCATACTTCAATGTATGCATTTCAGAGATTTTTTCATCCAGCGGGCAGCCGCCAAGCTTAATTCCGAGCGGGTTCTTTTTGGGTGTACCGTCTTTATCCAGCAAGCCTTTTGAACAGGAATCTTTTCCTCTTTCATGGCAGAAGACACAGTACTCAACTTCACCCATTACCTTGCGGTTATCGTACCTGCTGTCTGTAAGCTTAAATCCGTCGCGCCTTCTTAATGTCTCATCTTCGCCGTATATCTTCTCAGGTATGCCTTCTGTTTCAACTTTGTTATAGATAAGGTCGTTGTAGTTCAGGTTCATTGGCTGGTGGAAAAGCGCCCAATCATTTATCTTATGCTTTTCTGCGGCATCTACCATTCGTGCATAACACCATTTCTGGATCATATCTATGACATTTTTCAGAAATTCAAATACCCGTAACTGTTCTACCGTTCCGATAGGATTTTTGACGTCAGATAATGTAATGTTATCGGTAAATGTTTTAAGACCACTAATAGTTGTTGTCTTATGGAAATATTCCTTTGCCTGCTCAAATAGCTTTGTATCAAAAACAAAACCGTTGGGCATAACTTCCAGGTGATTCCGTAAATGCTGTTCCATTTCATCAAGCGTGCGGATCATGAAAGCTGTTGCTTTCTCTTCATCACTTTTCCAGGGTAATTCCGGAAAGAGCTGATTTTTCATAAGCTCCGCTTTGGCATTAAGCTCGTTAAAATGTATTGATGCAAGATCAGCAGGTTTAAATTTTTTGAATACCTTCTTGATCATGAAATCACTTCTGACCTTCAGTATTTCGCGCTCGGTTTCGTTATCGTTTTTTAAAGCATTCGCCTCGAACTTTATTCCGAAAAAGTCCACCAGGAATGAATCCAGATATCTTGCCGCTTCTATAATAATGTTCGAAGTATCAAGTTCATTAAATCCTTCACCGTTACTATCACGGTATTTGGAAAACTTTTCATATGATGACTGGTTGGAAGTGTTATAATAGGTATAGAACTTCTGGGTGAGCAGTTTCAGCTTCTTCGATTCAAACAGGTCTTCAAATTTAAAGCCATGCTTAAGTGCAAGATCGATCATTACGCGTTGAACTCCTTTGTTGTTTTTGTTTGTACTTTATGTCTATCAGAATGTAATTGCAGGGTTTTGATACATATTTTCTTCATTTTTATACTTTATCTTTAGACTTCTTTGTGAATAAATAAATAAAAAACACAATTCAAAATTAGTTATAATATTCATATTATTCTATGATATATGTCATTTTTCAAAAGCCAATAACATGCGAAATAGTCGCTTAAATGCTATTATTGGTAATCAATTGATTTAAGACCGTATAAAAGTTATCTTTGTAGAATTTCCTGTCTAAATCATAAAAATCAAAAAAAGTAATTGAATCTAACCAGTGAGCTCAATGAAGAGCAAAGGAAAGCCGTTGAACAGATAGAAGGTCCCTGCATGATAGTTGCAGGCGCCGGAAGCGGGAAAACAAGGGTTTTAACTTATAAAATAGCGTATTTAATTGAATCAGGCATCAATCCTTTTGAAATGCTGGCTCTTACCTTCACAAATAAGGCCGCTAATGAAATGAAGCAGCGTATCCATAAACTTGCCGGGGCAACCGCAGAGAACCTGTGGATGGGTACTTTTCACTCGGTTTTTGCCAAAATATTAAGAATTGAAGCCCAGCATATAGGATTTGACCGCAACTTCACTATATATGATGACGATGATTCCGAAAAAGTGGTTGAAGCCTGCATGAAAGAACTGGGTTTTTCAACCGATAACCCTAAGCCTAAAACCGTAAATGGATATATTAAAGGATTAAAGAATAAACTTGTGCTTCCTGATGATATTGGGAATGTTACAAATCCGTTTGAGCGCATAGCTGTGCCCGTTTACAGGGAGTACCAGAACAGGCTGATAAAAAATAACGCTATGGATTTTGATGACCTG
>CAZQYL010000247.1:0-4106 GCA_964597425.1 uncultured Ignavibacteriales bacterium
CTGAGAGTTTCAACAAACTGGGGCGGAACATGGACCCTGTTAAGCGGCGGAGAAGCAGGCGGAATTTTCAGAAGTCCTTGTGATGTTATTATTCAGTTCGAAAATCCTAACACTATTATAGTTGGTGACGGCACAACAGGCTCAGGTTCAGGCAAAGTATGGAAATCAGTTAACGGCGGATTGAACTGGGCACTTATCAATACTGTTTCAGGTTCAGAAATTCCGATGATGTCAAATACATCACAGGATGTTAACCTCATTTACCATACAACATGGTCATCCGGCAGTTTCTGGAAGAGCAACAATATGGGTACATCATATTCTAATTTAAATCAGAGCGGTTCACTTTGGGCAACTGATATAGCTAAAGATGATCCTACTGCAGTTACATACGATCAGTACGGCACAAACACCTATTTATCACTTGATAACGGCGCTACTTTCACGCAGTATGCTGCAACAAGCTCACCGGCAGCGGGAGTTGTATTTATGGATAAGGCTACAGTGCTTTACCAGCACGGCAGCGGTGTATGCAAACTGAATATTACTTACAATGTTACACCGGTTGTTTCAAACGGACAGGTTTCTTCTGAAGTACCTGCAGCTTTCGGTCTTCAGCAGAACTATCCTAACCCGTTCAACCCAACCACACAGATAAAATATGATATCGCGAAAGCTTCATATGTTGCTATAAAAGTATTTGATGTGCTTGGAAACGAAGTTGCAACCGTATTCAACGGAAATCTTGCAGCAGGTAAATACTCAGCTGATTTCAACGCGTCAAATCTGGCAACGGGAATATATTTTTATTCACTTTCAGTTGACGGACAGAAAATTGATACAAAGAAAATGATACTGGTTAAATAAGATACCGGTAATTTGAATTTCAGACCCCGTTCAAGCATTTTGAACGGGGTTTATTATTTCTCAAAATTTAAGTAAATTTGCAATAATACATAAAATACAGCAATGAACTCCAGAAAAATTTTTATATTCGCATTTGCAGTTTTCGCAGTTGGTATAATGTTATACTCATTTGTTTTTTTCCCTTCAGGATATGTAGGCACTACCCGTAAGACCCTTCCGCCCCTTGGCTGTGTTTGCCACGGTGATACGGCAACATCTACTGTGAACGTACAGATAATAGGACCTGACAGCATCCCGGCAGGCACAACAGCTTTATACAGGATTAAAACGACAGGCGGCCCTGCAATATCAGGCGGATTTAATCTTGCCAATTTCAGGGATGGCGGAGCGGATACGCTTACGCTAAGCGGTGTGCCAAATGACACCATGGTAAGGAAACAGGAAGGCGAGCTTACTCATACTCATCCAAAATTGTTCAGCAATGATACAGTTTCGTGGATAGTGCGTTACACCGCATCATCAGTAACCGGGTATGATACACTTTATGCAACTTCAAACAGTACTAACGATAGCGGCAGCAGCGAAGGCGATAAATGGAACTGGAGCCAGAATAAACCTGTAAGGATATATAATCCGATTGGTATTATTAATTTAAGTACAATTGCAGGCGAGTTTTCCATTTCGCAGAACTTCCCGAATCCGTTTAACCCTGTAACACAGATAGATTTTTCTGTGGCAAGAACATCTGATATAAAGATCAGGATATTTGATATCCTTGGCAATGAAATTGCCGTACCTGTAGCCCAGCAAATGAAGCCTGGCAAATACAGGATAGATTTCAACGGGTCGGAGCTTTCAAGCGGCACTTACTTTTATTCATTAGCAGCGGATGGAAAGACAATATCTACCAAAAAGATGTTACTTATCAAATAGCATGGCTGATCAACTAGTCCTATGGACTTCTTGTTTTGAATAATGGTCATAAGATATTTTGACATGTTAGCACCAGGAAACGGAATTCACAACAAGAAAAAACTGAATAATAAAATGAAGTTTACAAAAACGGGGAATATTCCCCGTTTTTTATTAATTCAGGTACTAACGTAATTACGTTAATTAAACTGACACTCTTAACTATTGCATATATAGAGAAATGCACATATATTTCGGAAATCAATTAACATTTTCTAATAAACTAACCAATCACAGATGAAAAATTTTTCAAAAATTCTGCTGTTATGCTTTGTAGTAACAGCGGGTGTCCTGTTATTCCAGGCACAAAGCTATAACGGATACAATTTTGAAGACGATAATAATCCTTTGATAGATAAACCAACACGCGAGGCTTTCCTTCATTATCATGCAATGCAGCATGATGGTGAAATGGATGTCATTACTGACGCATTAGGTTATGATAATTATGATGCAGGTATATCATTTGCAGAGCAGTATGGCTCTGTTAATCCCAATAATCCCCTTCAGATGTTTTTTGGCGCTAACGGAGGATCTGCTCCGCAGGATGCATTTAACACAACTAACGGCGGATTGAACTGGACATTGGTCAATCCAGGTTATCCGGGAGGTACATGCTGCGACCCTTGGTCAGCATACTTGAAAAACGGAACATTGATATACGGTTCCGGTGTAAGTGGTCAATACATATACCGCTCAACAAACAACGGAAATACATGGACAACACCTGTACTATCAGTCAGTGGTGTTGACAGAAATACAATAGGTGCAGAATTGACCGGAACAGGTCCTTTTGCAAACTACCTGTATGCTTCTATTACAGGATCGGGTTCAACACTACCTTTTGCCAGAAGCACAGATATGGGCGCAACATGGACAACCACAGAAAGCTCACTTGGTTCACAAACAATGCCGGGAGTTATGATAGCGGTAGGTCCCAACGGAACCACTAATGGCGGATGCGTTATAGTTGTAAGATCAAGCGGCGCAGTTACATCACCTACATACAATTTTCACCGCTCAACAAATGGCGGAGCGACAGGTTCTTTCACGCTGGTTTCCAGTTTGACTGTCGCAGGCTACAGCGGGACTTACAATTCAGTTGGTAGAATGACTGTTAACAACGCGAGGCACAGAACATATCCAATGATCGCAATGGATAATTCAAACGGACCATATAGAGGCAGGCTGTATTTGGTTTATTCATCCAACGAACCTTCAGGAAATAACAATAAACCCGATATTAAATTACAGTATTCCACCGATATGGGAGCAACATGGTCAGCTTACGTCAGAGTAAATGATGATGCGAACCCTCAGAACAACGATTCATGGTTCCCAATGATCTGGTGCGAACAGACAACCGGAAAATTATACATCAAGTGGTATGATGACAGAGAAAATCCCGCATCATTTACAACAGGCGTTTGGGCAACATATTCTACAACGGGCGGAACAACATTTGCTCCTAACCAGAGAATTTCAAATGCATCATGGACATATCCTTGTCCGGCGTGCGGCGCAAACCAGAACTGCTACAGAGGCGACTACGATGCGATGATGTCCAATCCAAAAGTTGGTTATGCAGTATGGTATGACCCAAGGGGATGCAACTATCAGAATATGGGAGCATATTTCCCTGATTTTGCTATGAAGACATCACCTTCAGTTAATATTACAAGCGGAACAAATGACAGCGGCTTTGCTTATGTCAGCATTCCGGGTGTTAAATTATATAGTGATACCGCGCTCTTTTCAGCCACAGTAACTAATCCACCGGGAGCAGGTTCATTGACATTATCCTTCCTGAACAGAACAACTCCTGCTGCACAGGACAGGTTGACAACTTTCCCTGATTCATTAAGACTCAGGGTTAAAACATCAGGCGGCGTACCGGCAGGCTTATATACTGTCAGGGTACAGGGCAACGGCCCCAACGGAACTCCAGTTCATGTAAGAACACTAACAGTTAATGTTGGTGCAGTAGCCATAAATCATAACGGCTCAACAATTCCGGAGAAATTCTTCTTATACCAGAACTATCCTAATCCGTTCAATCCAACAACTAAGATCAGGTTTGATCTGGCAAGATCAGGTAACGTTAAGTTAGCTATATACGATATTTCAGGTAAACAGGTTGCTGAAATAGTAAACTCCAATTACGGCGCAGGCGAATATTCATTTGACTTCTCCGCTGAGAATTTATCAACAGGCGTTTATTTCTATAAACTTGAAACACCTGATTACACCAGCATAAAGAAGATGAT
>CAZQYL010000248.1:0-4092 GCA_964597425.1 uncultured Ignavibacteriales bacterium
GGAAAGTATTTAGCTTTCCCGTGTAAATCTGTTTAATCCGTGTAATCTGTGTTCGGTTTATTTATTTACCATAAATAAAAAAGCACAGAGGAAATGATCTGTGCTTAACTTTTTTTTGCCTTCTTGACTTACTCAGCTTCAGCTGAGGAAGTCTGCTTTTTTACTTTTGCCTTAAACTACTTTTTACTTAAAAGGTCCCTTATCTCTGTCAATAACTTTTCTTCATTTGTTGGCGGAGCCGGTGGCGGAGCTTCTTCTTTACGTTTCATGGAATTGAACATCTTCACAAAAATAAAGATCGCTGCCGCAATTATCACAAAATCTATTCCGGTTTGTATGAAGTTACCGTAATTTATTGATACAGCTTCAACAACTTTTCCCGTGGGATCGGTTGATGCCTCCTTTAAGATAATTTTTAATGAAGAAAAATTCATTCCACCAAGCAGCACGCCTATAGGCGGCATGATGATATCATCTACGACCGACGAAACTATTTTGCCGAATGACGCGCCGATAATAACACCTACTGCAAGATCAACAACATTGCCGCGTGAAATAAATTCTTTGAATTCTTTAATAAGTCCCATAAATTGCCCCCATTTTAATGATTATTTACTTAAAAATAGCGATAATTTATCAAAAAAATCAATCTCTTTTATAGCTATAGAATTTGAATAAAATAAATATTAATATGCACTTGGTATGAAAAAAGAACCTTTTAAGCACAACGATACGCCGGAGGCGGAAATTGCTTCCCTTAAAAAGAGGATTACCGAACTTGAAAAGCAGCTTGAAACTTATGACTTTTCATTGTATGGTTATCCCAAAGTAGTTGAAAATGCCCCGATAGCGTTCACCCGCATATTACAGGATACACAAGGCTATGCCCTTGCCAATAAAGAATTCACCAGGCAATCAGGTTACACCCGCGAAGAGTTCAACTCATTGAGCGATAAGGAAATATTGGCAAGTATCCACAAAGATGACCTTGACGGATTTTTGAAAGCGCATGCGGAATGGTGTGATAACAATTTTAAGGATGTTTTCCGCTATATGTACCGCATAATTAACCGGGATGGCAGGACCATCTGGCTTGATGTATATTATTACCCCGAGCTTGATGAGAAGGGCGTGCCTTACGCTATAGACCAGATACATGTAGATATTACTGACCGTATAAATGCGGAAAAACTCTTAAGGGAGAGTGAAGATAAATACCGGAGACTGACTGAATCGGTACCCGCCGCGATATTTATTTATTCCGATAATAAATTTATATACGGGAATGAATACTCATCGATTATTACCGGGTACAGCGTAAACGAGATGATAGGTAAGAATTTCTGGGAACTGATCCACCCTGATTTTCGCGAGATTGCAAAGCAGCGCGGACTTGACAGGGTAAGCGGCAAAGAAGAGGTGCCCGCAAGATATGAACTTAAGATAATCGATAAACATGGCGCCGAAAGGTGGCTTGATTATAACGCGTCAATTATAAATTTTCAGGGTAAGCCCGCAGTACTTGGTATTGCATATGATATAACAGAGCTTAAACGTACCCAGGACGCGCTTGTGGATAGCGAGCTGAAATACAGGACGCTTATCGAAAATATGAGCGAAGTAATCCTGTACGTTGATAATAATGACAGGATTATTTTTGCCAATGATAACGCAATCAATATGTTTGGTTACAGCAAAAATGAACTGATCGGACAGGCTGCGGTAGAGATACTGGCGGCTGATGAATACAAGGATTTCCTGAAGGATAGAATTAAGCTTCGCAGGCACGGATTCACAGACAGGTTTGAAGTACAGATGAAAAAGAAAACCGGCGAGAGCATATGGGTTGAGATCTCCAGCGCGCCGCTGAAAGATACGGACGGAAAGATAATCGGTTCAATTGGTATCTACAGTGATATTACAGACAGGAAGAAATACGAGAATACAATTGAAACTTCTCTTAAGCAGAAAGATATGCTGTTGAAGGAAATTCACCACCGCGTTAAGAATAATCTTCAGATAATTTCAAGCCTGATAAAGCTTCAGTCAGCCCATGTTAAGGATAAAGAAATCCACAGCCTGTTTGCCGAAAGCCAGAACCGCATAAAAACAATGGCTCTTATCCACGAAAAGCTCTACCGCTCTACCGATATATCAGTGATCGAGTTCTACGATTATATCAAAAACCTGGTGAACAGCCTGTATTCATCATATGGTATGAGTATTGACAGGGTTAAGCCGGTTATAGAGTTTCGCAGTATTTATCTTGATATCGATACTGCAATTCCCTGCGGGCTGATAATTAATGAGCTTATAAGTAATTGCCTGAAGTACGCCTATCCGGATCTCAGAAAAGGAAAAATATCCATTGACCTTAAGGAACTGAACGAAAGTGATTATGTACTGATAATTAAAGATGACGGAATTGGAATTCCGGAAAGTGTGGATTTTGTTAATACTAATTCCCTTGGATTGAAGCTTGTAAAGATCCTTTCCGAGCAGCTTGGCGGGGCAGTTGAGCTTATCCGCAATAACGGGTCAGAATTCCGAATTTCCTTTAAAAGGTCCAATTACCTGAGAAAGGACTGATAAACATATCCTTAGCCGCCATTTTTGCCGATTTGCAGTAAATTTCATAGAAAATAAGACGCAATGTATTATGCCACTCATTGCAAATCTTTGAATTAAAGCGTAATTTTAGCATAAGGAAACTAAATTTTGACGTAAATTGTTGAATTTAGTAAATAACGGAAAATAATATTATGGACAGCAATTTTTCAAACAGGGTTCAGGATGTGATAAGGTTAAGCAGGGAAGAAGCCATTCGCCTGGGTCACGATTACATCGGCACTGAGCATCTCCTGCTCGGAATTATCCGTGAAGGAGAAGGGATTGCGATAAAGATCTTCAGGAATCTTGGAAAAGATATTGGCAAGATAAAGAAAACTATTGAAGATACAGTAAGGCAATCAGGCGCCACACTAACGGTAGGTAATATACCGCTCACAAAACAGGCTGAGAAAGTTTTAAAGATAACATACCTGGAAGCAAAGATATTCAAGTCTGATGTCATAGGAACTGAGCATCTCCTGCTTTCAATATTAAGGGAAGATGATAATCTTGCTTCGCAGATACTGCAGCAGTTTGGCATTACCTACGAAGTAGTGAAAGAGGAACTCTCATCAATACTAAGCGGAAAATCACCGCAGCAGCAGCAGCAGAAATCACCAACTGCAGAAAAGAAACCCGAGCGCACCAAGACTCCCGTGCTGGATAACTTTGGCAGGGACTTAACCAAGCTTGCAATTGACGAGAAACTGGATCCAATTGTTGGCAGGGAAAAAGAGATTGAGCGCGTTGCGCAGGTTTTAAGCCGCAGGAAAAAGAATAATCCTGTGCTTATCGGCGAGCCGGGCGTTGGTAAAACAGCTATTGCTGAAGGACTGGCTATAAGAATAGTAGAGAAAAAAGTATCAAGAGTACTGCACGATAAACGCGTTGTAACGCTTGATCTTGCTTCGCTGGTTGCAGGTACAAAGTACCGCGGTCAGTTTGAAGAACGCATGAAGGCTGTTATGAATGAGCTTGAAAAAGCCAAGGATGTAATACTCTTCATAGATGAGCTGCATACAATAGTAGGTGCCGGCGGCGCATCTGGCTCCCTTGACGCATCGAACATATTCAAACCCGCGCTTGCAAGGGGAGACCTGCAGTGCATAGGCGCAACAACACTTGATGAATACAGGCAGTATATAGAAAAGGATGGCGCGCTGGACAGGCGTTTCCAGAAGATCATTGTGGATCCAACTACAGAAGAGGAAACCATGCAGATCTTAATGAACATCAAGCATAAATACGAAGAGCATCACAATGTTAAGTATGCCGATAAGGCGATTGAATCAGCTGTAAAGTTGAGCTCGAGATATATTACCGATAGGTACCTTCCGGATAAGGCAATCGATGTGATGGATGAAGCAGGTTCAAGGGTACATCTTGCCAATATTGTTGTCCCTGAAAACATAGTTGCGCTTGAAAATGATATTGCGAATATCAAAACCAAAAAGAACCAGGTTGTAAAGAATCAGAACTTTG
>CAZQYL010000249.1:0-4088 GCA_964597425.1 uncultured Ignavibacteriales bacterium
CGGTAAAAAAGGCGATTACTTAACAGGCGCAAACATAGGCGGCTTTATAAAAGTAGCCAATGCAATGCTTGCTTACGGTATTGTGTAAGCCAATTAGCAATTAACAATTTACAATTAGGGCGCTTAGGCGCCCTTTTTTTGTATATTTTCAATCGGCTACTGAACCCGAGATGCAGCAATTACGAGTTGATACTTATATATATCTTGAACTACTGGAATATTTGTATTAGATTTTGGACACAAAATACTGCAATTTAAATAATTAAACCAATGAAGAAATTATTTCTGGCGTTTTATATTGTAGCTTTTCTTTCTTCAACAATTTCAGTTTTTTCACAGCCGGGGATCTGGCAAACTGTACAGATAAACCCCGGGGTTTTGCTGCAGGATGTATATTTCCTTGGCGATGGTCAATATGGCTGGGCAGCCGGCGGATCAGTGGCATCAAATCAGTATCTCACCGGGATTGTAAGAACAACGAACGGGGGCAATAACTGGGTATTTACAGATATTCCTGTCATTTCAACTTTAACAGGAGTCTTTTTTGCTGACCAGTCAACCGGATGGGCTGTTGGTTCAAACGGAACAATTATGCATTCAACCAATGGCGGAGTAAACTGGGTACAGCAATCGTGCCCAACAAGCAGGCTTCTTGCAAAAGTATATTTCATAAACAATTCAACAGGCTGGGCTGTTGGCGGCTGGAACAACGATGGACCCGCATACCTTGTCCTTAAGACAACCAATGGGGGTACTAACTGGGTTGACCAAAGCTTTGGGGGACCCGGATATTCAACAGAGTCCGTTTTCTTTCTGAATGATCAAACGGGCTGGATAGGCTGCCGCGACAACACTCTAAATCCAAAAATTTTTAAAACCACTAACGGCGGTACAAATTGGATAAGTACAAACCTGCCAACTATTTCGTCCAATGTCGGAATACTTTCTATAAAGTTTGCTACTCCAACAAAAGGATGGGCTGCTACCACAACAATAAATTCTACAGGACCGGTTTTGTTTTCATCAGATGGCGGAGATAACTGGATCATTCAATACTCAACCGGGCTGCACTATCATGTACTGGATGTCAGGGATTCAAATTCTGTTGCTGTTGTAGCATTCAGGGTACTTGGCGGACAGACTGAAAAAGTAGCAGTAACATCTAATGGAGGCATGAACTGGACGCAATTCACGCCGCCGGTATCAAACTATACCTACGGCATATGTTACAGAGGAAACAATATCTGGATAGGCTCTGATTACAGCCAGATACTGAAAAGCACAGATAACGGTGTTAACTGGTCCACACAATTCCGTGCCGTCAGGTTAAAATCTATTTCGTGGAGCTCTCCGTTAAATGGCTGGATCACCACAGGCTCAAACGCAGGAAATGATGGCTTTGCTTTAAAAACTACGAACGGCGGATTGAACTGGCTCCCTGACCCGACTTCCCCTGGCGGCTCTCAGGTACAATGGATAGACGATAATTACGGATGGATGATGTTTGAGGGTAACAGCGCAACAGTCTACAGAACGACAAACGGCGGAACAAACTGGATACAGGCTTCTATGAATTCCGGGGGCGCATGGATAGGCAGAATGTTTTTCATAAATCAAACAACCGGCTGGGGATTTGGCAGTATAGGTAAAATTGTCAAAACTACAAACAGCGGTGAAACATGGAGCGCACAAACATCTAACACAAGCAATTACGTAGAAGCACTGTATTTCATAAATCCAAATGAAGGATGGGCAGGCGGCGGATACGGCGGAGCAAACGGGTTTATCAGGCATACTACAGATGGCGGCACAACGTGGCAAACTCAAACCCCAGTGTCATCTAGCCATGTAAGCGATATATTCTTCCTTGATAACTTAAAAGGGTGGGTTATATGCTATGGCGGCTCTGTGCAAAGAACAACCGATGGCGGAAATACATGGAGCGCAGCAGGTTCAGTTACAAATTATTTCGCACAACGGATAGTAATGATTGATTCCGTTAAAGGATGGATGTGTGCCTATAACTCTGCCACAGGCGGAAGCGACGGCAAAGGATTCATCTATAAAACAACAAACAGCGGTGACTCATGGGTTCAGGAATGGGAAGGCTCGATAATAAAAAGTGATCTGTTTGATCTTAAACCACAGGGTACAGCAGCATTATGGTCAGTTGGTAACCATAACACGATCCTGAAATATGAATTGCCTATTGGTATTATTCAGAGCTCGAATATTGCAAAAGAATATTTGCTGCAGCAAAATTATCCAAATCCGTTTAACCCGGTAACTAACATAAAGTTTGAAATTCCCGAAAGCAGGTATAGTGTATTAAAAATTTTCAATGTTGTTGGTGAAGAAGTTGCATCTTTGATCAATGGCAGATTAAATGCCGGTAGTTATGAAGTAACTTTTGACGGCAGTAATTTACCCAGTGGTGTATATTTTTACAGGCTAACAGCGGGAGAGTTTTCGGAAGAAAAGAAAATGGTGCTGATAAAGTAAAATCAATTATCAATTAGTAATAAATATTCAACAATAGGGCGCTAAGGCGCCCTATTTATTATATAGCAGATATGATATTCAAAAAATTAACAATATATAGAAGTGATATAGAGATTCAAAATGTGTTTTGGTTGTAGTTCACTCCTATTCTTTCATTTGTGATAAGAAAAACTTTATGACTTCAAGATTTATTTCTGATGTTGTCCAATGCCCAATATTTTCGTACGTCTTGAAAACAGCATTAATGTTTTTCTTCTTATAAATTTTTTGACATTCCATATATCTCCCCTGCACATTACTTCCGATATTTTCATTGATTATTTTACGTTCCTGCTCGGTATATGCATCATCAAACTGAACTGCATCATTATCGTCTAAAGCCCCCATATAAATGAATTGTGGAATTTCACTGTATGATTCCAGATCAAATTTATCACCAAAAATCTCCATGAAATCATTGGTCCCGAGCGGGTAGTTGAGTTTAATTCCGTTTATCTTCTTTTGAGGCAGTATAAGTTCTCCGTTAAATCCTCCTATAGCCAGTGCCTTTATTTTATCGGGATGAATAAAAGAAAAACGGTTTGTAAACGTACCGGATGCCGAAAAACCATTCATGAAAAATTCAGGCTCAACCATAATATTCATGGACTTCAGAATATCTCCGGCATCACTTATCATTTTCAGCAATTGCAGGTCAAGCCGCTTCAGGGCTTGAGTTTTCTCTAACATTATATCTCTATCCAAAGCATGTGTATACATCAAAGGCTGAGATTCAAGTCTGGGGAAAACAGGTACAAGCAATGGTATCTTTAACTCAGTAGAAACATTGTTACCTACAGAGCTTACTGAGGCTAAATTAACAGCATATCTCTTGTGAACTTCAATGCTGTCAGAAAGTTTCCCTGTGTTGTTAGGTTCAACAAGCAGAAATAGCTTTTTCTTCAGGGGAGTTCCTTTGGGAATAAACAAAATGTAGTCATGGTAAAATCCCTTTTCAGGATCCTTCGCGACAATAGTTAAACTGTCACTTTTAACAGTGCTCGTTTCTGAATTTTGAGCAAAGGAAATAATATTAGTGAATATAAGTAACCAAAAGAAAATACGTCTCACTGCCAATGATCTCATATTATTATACAAAGTTAAAATTTCAAATTAACCAGAAACGCGAATAGATATAACCCCGCACCAAATGCTGCATGATTCAACAAGCTGCGAAGCCTGGCCTGGTTGGGATTTGGAGTTTTTGATGCGGCAAATCCGAATCCGAATGCTGGCTGCATTATGAACAATGGAGCTGTTACTGATGCAATCCCGAAAACAATCGCCGGTAGAATTGTTGGATCCAGCAGCCAGTTCTTACCCACTATCATAATGAAAAAGGCAGCAAGTGTGATACCGATCATATAATGTGCAAACCAACCGGCTAAACACTCTCCCTTTTTTTCCGGAGCTTTAACAATATTGGTGTGTCTGAAAATTCCCTGCGGCATATATAGCAGCCACCTTCCTACAACGCAAATATTGGAAGGAGGTACTTTAAATAAAAGCTTAAGCAGCTGAGCCCAAAGATCAAATGTAATTGTTGC
>CAZQYL010000250.1:0-2546 GCA_964597425.1 uncultured Ignavibacteriales bacterium
GGTTTTGTAGATTTGCCGCAAGAGATAAATAAAGCTGATATAACTATTAGAACTAAAGCTAATAAAATTGCTCTGTTTTTCATACCTGATGCTCCTTAATATTATGTAAATAACATCTGAATTATCTGTTAACAAATATCATAAAACGAAACAATATAAAAAACCTCAAAATTAAGGAATACAGGAAGGAGCCGGACTGTATTCCTTAACTTAAAAACACGCGGTGTTTATTTGACCAGAACCATTTTTATAGTTTCGGTGAAATCACCAGAGCTGAGTTTGCAGAAATATGCACCGCTGGGGAGATTCTCAGCATTCCAGTTAATCTCATATTCCCCTGCTTTCATTTCTGAATTCAGCAAAACCGTAATTTCACTGCCTGCGGCATCAAAAACAGATAGCTTAACATTAGATGCCTGCGGAACAGAAAAGTTTATAACGGTTTTTGGATTAAACGGATTTGGATAGTTCTGCCTGAGCGAAAATGTTTTAGGCATCTCGTTGTTAATGGGCTCAATCCCTATACTTGTATGCTCTGTATGCAGGTACGTCAATATATTCATCGATAACGCTTCTATGTACGCAGGATTATTGAAGATCTGCGAGCTTCCAGAGTTTGAAAGGATCACGATCCCGCCTTTTATACCTGTAAGCGAATCATTATAAAAAGTAATGAAGCTGTTATAACCCGGGGTTCCCCCGTCCTTTAGCTGAATCCATGGATTGTTTAGCTGGAAATTAAGCCTGTTAGAAGACCACGCCATCCCCTGCCATTTTTGTGTTGGCTGCCCCGGATTAATTCTTTTGATATGTTTATGCATAGTATCAAGAAGCGGATTCAAACTTGTATTGAGAAGTTTCATCTGGTACTCAAGATAACGTGTCATATCTTTAATTGTTGAGCGAATCGCTCCGGCCCCGTCAAATGCCGGCCATGTTGATTTGTTGCTGTCAGCGGCTACCCATACACCTGAATTATTCTTCACATATCCTTTTGCGGAACGCAGTATCATTGAAAGTGTCCGGGTAATTTTGGTATCAGGCATTCCAAGTGAATCAGTAATGAACTGCTGAAATAATTGTTCAATTGAATCACGACCCGCATGCATTGTCAACCCGGTTGCAAGTGAGGCAAAACCCAGATTGCTGTATGTCCATATCGAGTCAGGCTTTGTAACTAAATGACAGGTATCAAGATACCTGAACATTCTGTTCAAAGTATAAGGGTAAGATGTCCCGGGAGGTTCATCTACTAACCCGGAAAAATGCGTTACAAGCTCCAGCAGGTTTATTCTTGTTGTATCACTGCCATTTACCCAATAAGGCACCCTGAGTGTATCCGGAAGATAATTCTCAATCAGATCCCACCTGTTTGCCATATTATACCGCAGCATATAAGCCATTACCATTGCGGTAAATGTTTTTGTTACCGAGCCTATCTGGTATACTGTATTGCTGTCAGGTGCTTCGTGGGTTGCCCTGTTCTTTTCGCCGTAATAAAACAGCCTTCTCAAATATTCGTTGGTATTTGGGTTATGATATACAACACCAATAGATACACCAACTGTTGTATCACTGTAATGCACCCTGAAAAGTGAATCTATGGCTGTTTTGAACTGGTCATTTTGGGCAAACAAAGAACCGGTAAATAGAATGAATAGGATCGCTGCTCTGGATATTATTTTCATTATTGCTCTGGAATTAAAAACCCGGTAACTTCTGTTTACCGGGTTTAATTATTTAGGTAAATTATTTTAAAAGTATCATTTTTTTCGTCTGCACAAATGCGCCTGAAATTAATCTATAGAAGTACACACCGCTGCTGAACTGAGAAGCATTCCATTCTGCTTTATAAGTGCCCGCTTTCAGCTCGCCATTTACCAACTCATCAACCTGCCTTCCAAGGGCATCATATACAACTAATTTTACGTTTGATGTCTTGGAAATATCAAACTTAATAGCAGTACCCGGGTTAAACGGATTGGGATAACTCTGATACAGCCTGAACTCCCCGGGAATTTCATTTGAAATTGGATTTACACCAATAGTGTTGTGATTTCTCGTCAAGATCCAGTACATAACATTTGACTGGCTCGAACCGTTATCAAAATTAGTGTTTGTATGCCCATAAAACTTCCAGAAATTCAATGCAGTCTGGGGGTAAGCCGTTGCCTGAATACCTACATTTATAGTAGTCCAGTTCCACACAGTTGTATTTGTGTTTGTTGAATCAAAACAGGGTGTGTTTCGCAGACCGTTGGGTGAGTAATCATATATCTGTTTGGCAAATGCAATATTGCTCCAGAATTGTTCTGTCACAGGTGTTACCGGAATTACCTGGATACCGGTTGCATAGTAATTAACTGACCCGAAAAATGTACTTGCGTCAATCCTGCCCTGGTACAGATTTGTAACTGTTTTAAATTGATCTGTGTATACAGTTGGGTAAACAGGGTTGGTTTGATTTGCATAATAATATTTTTGTGTTGCTCTTACTTCCTGTGAAAGCATTAACTGTCCCTGGTTCAGCATATTGCTGTACTGAG
>CAZQYL010000250.1:2646-4080 GCA_964597425.1 uncultured Ignavibacteriales bacterium
AGTGAATCATGTGAACGGCTTGAAATAATCCCTCTGAATTTCGTATCATACAACAAAGAGTCCTTTTGGTACGGCACACCATTATAAAATATCGAGCTGTTGCCGTTTAGCCATTTGGCCAAAAATATCTGCAATGAATCTCGCATAGTGGCAGCCAGCGGCTGCATTGCGGCATATCTTGTCTGGTCTCTATCATAAAGCTCATCGGCAATTTCTATAATTCTTCCAAGCTTTGCCAAAGATTTCGCCGCACTATATATATCCATCCATTGATACTGCCTGTTAAAATTCACAAGGTCTCCGTTAACATAGTATTTCAGTGTATCGCACCATTGCAGCGGAACATTTGCAAGTCCGCCTGAACGCGGGCTCCATGAGTACCCCGGAAGCTGCTCGGTCATAACCCAGGTCTTTGTTTTAACTTCACTCATGGTACCCTTTAATACCTGGTACTTCAGGATGTTTGTTGTGCTTCCTCCGGGTAATATATCAACATGATGAGGAAGAGCCATCATCAATAATGAGTCTCCCGGGAGTGAACCTTCATTATATCTTGTAAAATTGAAATTAAGTGCCGCAGTTGAGCTTCCATTCGGGATTGACGCGCCGACCTCGCCTCTTAAGGGCACAAATTTTGCATATGAACGAAGCAGTGTTTTGCGGCTTGTTGTATCCGCAGCATTTGGGTCATTGGCATAAGTTAAATGCGCTGCCCTTATATATCCGGTAAAATTTGAAGTTCCTATAAGTCCCAATGTTTGTGCTGCCTGGCTGAATTGAAGTGTTATTGACTGCGAACTGAAAAGCATCCATGTTTGGGATCTGTATAGATTCGGGTCACCAACAACTGTTTGCACTTTAAACTCTGTGCCGGTAAAAGTTTGATTGGCACCGGCAATTACATCATTAACTTTCCATACAGCAGGTGAAGGAAAATAAATTGCCGGGGTAACATTATTATAAAACATTGTTACGTAAGGCATTCCCCTTACAATAGGGGCGTAATAATAATTGTTTGTATTGGTTGTGTTATAAAATTTTATTGTTGCCGATAGATCAGTGTAATCGTTGCGGATAATAGGCGTAAAGTTTGCGGGATTTGTAGTTCCAAAATACATATAAGCGCCGTTATCCCAGTTAACTGTTGGGAAACTTCCGCCGGTTGTTGTCACAGCAAATGGTTTATAATTTATGCCTAGCAAAGCACGCGGATTTGAATAACCTATATAATTATACCCGGAGCCTATGTTATATGGATTTACCCATGCAAAATTCTGACCTATCGTTCCCTGAGGATTCGGATAGGCTGTACCATAAAGGAAAAATAAGTTAAACCATGCATTGGTTGGGTATGGCGCGGTTAAACTGTCTAATATTGTATTGCCTGTAATTGGAACTTTGCTTACAACCTGCTGCCAGGTAGCTTGCTGCTGG
>CAZQYL010000251.1:0-4065 GCA_964597425.1 uncultured Ignavibacteriales bacterium
TTAACGGATTATACTGTGCGCCCGGTTTATTGGCAATTGATATTGCCGCAGCCGTAGCAAATTCATTATTTTTTCCTTTAACAAAATTTTCAAATGTGTATTCAGGATTCAAAAAGCATTTTTGCGATAGGGCAGGGTCGCTCTCTGGTGTTACCTGTACAGCCGTTATGCCCGGCCTGTAAAAATTTGGGTCGAATGTATTCTGGTCTGTGCCGGCGCGGGTTATGTTGCCGTGCTCAATTGCAGGTACCGGGGGAGTTTCAATAAGCTCAGGCTCCTGCGAAAATGTTGTGCGCGGATCGATAACGTAAACTATCTTAGCATCATCGCCTAAAATTGATCTGATAGCGCGGATAACAATATCACCGAAGCGTGAAATTATCATTTCGTAATAATCCTGGCTGGGAACAGAGATTGTCAACGTGGTGCCATCAAGCGAGCGGGGTTTTATGGGTTTAAACCATGTGTTCAGCTTCAGATCAGAGACATTCAGCTTAACAATATCCATAAACCGCGTCCACGTATTGAACGCTTCCTGAATCTTAATATCATCTTTAAGCTGCTCGTCCTCAAGGGTAGTTCCGATGTTGTCTTCTTTATCGTTTGATGGATTTAAATAGGTATCTTCGTTCTGTTTTAATTCGTGTCCGTTCAATTTCTTCTCTTTAAAAAAGTATGCTTTAAAAAATTTGTGGTTAAAAAATGTGTTAACGTTTCGCTAAGTTTTTATTTTAAACAAGTAAACCCTGTTAGTTTAATATTAAGATTAAATTAAACGCTTTAGTTATATAAATACTTCAATATCCAAAAGTAATTAACAATGAAAACAAAAATCTAATACGCTAAAAAACATTAACTTAACCTCATTTTCTAGGTGTTGTTAACATAAATATGTTAATAACTCTGTACGTTTGGTGTTTGTGGAGGAGAGTGTTTTAAACAATTTTTAACAGGCTATGAACAGTTATTCACAACTTGTTAACATTAAAAATCTCAGACTCGCCTTGCATTATAGCTAAAAAAACCAGATTTGTCAATGTTTTTAGTAGAAATACCGCCGTTTTCCATGAAATACACGTACAACGTTAATTACCCGTTACGGTTTATTAACAATTTAAAATAAAACCCGCTAATTGTTTAAGCTATGGAAATCACGACCGCAGAGCGGTCAAACATAAAAATGCTACAATTTGTTATTTGGTATTTTGTTTCTCTTCATAAAACTGCATCATACGGCTTGCTGTGCCCTTATCATATTTGCCCCAGGTTTTGTATTCGTTCAGGTTTTCGAGGATCTTCATTGAGTCCTGTGAATTGCCGATGTAGCGCTCGGTCAGCCCCAGCAGCTCATCATCCGGACCCGAAATTTTCTTCACGTTATCCCTTTTAATGGCGTACTTGTTTTCATATTTCACAAAATATACCAGCACCTTATCGCCGGGTTTGAAACCTTTCAGCGCATCTGTGCGGATATACTTCTGGTCCTTCATGTTCGCTTGGGCGGTAGGCTCGGAGTACAGTACCTTATCAATTTTTATCATACCGAAGACTTCATTCCTGTTCGGATCCGTCGCGCCGATACGGCGCTTTTCGATATTTACAACTTCGCCTGTGATTACCGCAGCCCAGTGTTCGTTCAGTATGGCAGGCGGCACCCAGTACATATATCCCGCAATAAGGAAAGTATCTAGTCCGCTTTGCTGAGAAGTCGTTTCCTGTTTTACTTCATCCTTTTTAGTGGATTCCTTTTTTGTAGTGTCAGTCTGATTCTGCACATTGCCTGTATCCTGTTTCTTCCCGCAGGATGAAGTGAACACAAGCATAACAGCAAGCAGCATTGCTGCCGGTAATAATATTATTTTCTTCATTTTTTTATAGTTTAATTTAGATAGCCAAAGCTCCCCTCCTTTTTTAAGGAGGGGTGGCACACCGAAGGTGTGACGGGGTGGTTACATTTGTTCTTGTATACTTATTTTTCAAATGAACTTAGTGAAACCACCCCTCGCCCCGCTTGCAGCGGGGCTCTGCCCCTCCTTAAAAAAGGAGGGGAGCAAAAAAACCGAGATTCATCTTCCTTTTTATCTTACAGACTCTTCCCTGTAAGCTAAACGTAAAACGGAAGTGCTATTTGTTATCTGCTCTTTGCTATTTGAACAATATCCTTTACCTCTAAAACATTCTTTGCCGGACTTAAGATCGCGCAATTGTTCATTGCCTGAGCGACATCCTGCAGAGTACATGCAAAGCGCGGCATTAAGAATCTCATTATCGGATATGTTATCTGCCAGCCGAAATAGAATTTCAGTATGCGCTTCTGACCCTTGAGAGGCTTCATAATCCCCGGGCGGAACATATACCCGCCGGAAGGTTTACCTTCCTGTGAAAACATTTCAAGCAGCTTGTTTTCGGTGCGACCCTTAACCCTTGCCCACATTGACTTTCCGGCCGCTGTGCTATCAGAACCATAGCCCGATACATAACAGAACGTAAGAGCTTTTCCCGGATTGGTTTCTTTAAACACTTCCGCAAAATTAATTGTCATATCATAAGTAAGCCGGGTATATTCAGCTTCTTTCTTGCCCACAGAAGAAACCCCCGCGCAGAAGAAACATGCATCGTATCCCGTTAGTGCCTTTGATTCAGCAGGGGAGAGCGCTGCAAGATCCTTAACAACCAGCTCTGCGAGCTTTTGGTGACTTATACCGCAGGGTCTCCTGCCAATCACCAGCACGCGGCTCACTTCGGGATTATCAAGGCACTCAAGCAGCACGCCTTCGCCAACCATTCCCGTTGCACCGGTTAAGATAATATTTAATGACATAAATAATTTTCTTTCTAAAAGCTCCCCTCCTTAGTTAAGGAGGGGTGGCTCGCACAGAGTGCGAGACGGGGTGGTCTGTTCTATTACTTTGAATAAATTACGCTGAAATAAGTAACAGCTGTTTTTGACTCGCCAACACTATTCAAATATCTAACGAAATATTTGTAGAAACCTTCTTTGAGTTTTTGCGGATCTCCAATAGTATAACCCTCTACTATATCTTCGGACTCACCCACTGAAAGTGTATTTTTTCCGCCAACGGTTCCACATTCAAATCCGAGAAAACAACCCTTATAAACGTTGGTGGAATCTAATATTTGTAAATGCCCGGAAAAATAGTTCTCAAATCCTTTTCCCGAAGCTTTAATTATTGAAGAACTACCGTTAAACAAATAATACCGGGGTCGGGGATTTATTCGGTAGTCAGTGAACCAGGTTGGGATTAACGAAACTTCTCCCTCTTTTAGGTATTTTAATACCAAAACTGGCTTTGGGTTTTCATCTATTGCGTAACGGTCATAATAAAATTTTTCAAAACTTATCCATTCATAATCTGTGCTGATTACTTTTGACTGGTCAAAGAAGATCTCCAGCGCTAAATTTTCAACAGTATCATTGTAAGAAAACGAAAATTCTGACGATTCTTCTTTCCGGTTTACCAGTTTATATTCAATGTATATCGAATATGCTTCTTTCGAGGGAACCAAAGACTTGATTGTATCCACCAATAAACAATTTCCGTACTGGTCTTTAACAAAGTCTGTATTTGTAAATTGCTTTTTCCACAGGGGTTCTTTTCCGCTACCATAAATATTCAACAAAACGGATGTTAAATCATTAGTCATATCGGGATTAATCAAACCACTTTTGTAATCTGGTTGAAAGGAAAAATTGAAATGAAAAACAACGGGCTCCTGTGCCCACAGCCTTACCATTGAAAACAAAATAGCTAATGTTGTAAATATAATTTTCATAACAAAAGGTTTTACGTAATATAATATTTTCTTTAGCCCCATAAACGGAAAATATTGATGCTTCAGACCACCCCGTCTTTCGCTTCGCGAAAGCCACCCCTCCTCATCTGAGGAGGGGAGCTATGTTAGATAATTTTCCTTTTGAGCTTTGAGCTTTATCTTTCCTCTTCCCTTCTTCATTTTTTCACTCATCATTAATCCCTATCTTTGCTGTTCTATGAGCTTTGATAACAGAATAATATTTGCGCCCGCTACTATGGTGGGGGAGTC
>CAZQYL010000252.1:0-4049 GCA_964597425.1 uncultured Ignavibacteriales bacterium
CATTGTTTGTTGTTCATAAATTAGATTTGAGAATGATTGTATTTCAGACAAATTAATTTAGATTTCTCAATAAAATCAAGTAAGTCTGTTAATTTATTTGCAGTCTCGCAGTATAGCAAAATATGTATAGAATCAGGATGCCCGGAATCATTCATAATGAAGAGTTCTATTAGTCTGTATGTTCCTGCAGAATTCTCTATCAGGTAATCAGACAAATCAGTATTACCGCCTGAATAGAAAGTATTAAATCCAGGAATTGATTTTCCGTTGTTAATTATAGTGTTAATGCTTCTGATGGAAAGTTTATCGTATGCAAACAAACTTTCAATAATCCGGTATTCAAAATTACTGATTAGTAATCGCTGTAAACCATTGCTATAAATAAAACCCATACTATCTTTTTCAATTGAATACGCTTCCCGTACAACTTCAACGCATTTTGAGTTATAATCAGAAATTGATATTGAATCAATTTGGTTTTGGCTAAAAAGTATTGCTTGAATAGACAAACTCAGCGTCACTAATGATAATTTGCAGATTTTTTCCATTTCCGCCATGCATTTGGGGCTTTGTTTGTTGTTCGTACTATTTTTTCTTTTTAGATCTGCTTTGTGTGACGGGGTCAACTTTTCCATCCAAAACCATAAGAACGCTTTCTTTGAGTTTTTTATAATCTACAGGTTCCTTCAGAACTAATGTTGAATAAGTTTGATGAAGATATTCATCCCCCTCATATTTCCCGGCTCCAATCACATAGATAACACCTGCTCCGGGCTTAAAAGTCAGAAACAATTCTGTTTGCACTGTGAATTCCTCATTCCAATCCTTATCCAGTATAACATAAACCTGTTTGTGAAATCTGATATCTTTTTCTGGATCAGGAACATAGTAATCTTCATAAGCATGTACCCATTTATCGTTCCACTTAAATCTTTCAAAGCAGTACCTTTTTGATAACTTTCCTTCAAGTTGTCCGTTTTTATGTGCTTCATACAGCTTTTTTTGATATATCACTGCTGAATCATACATTTGAAGAGCAAAATAATTCTGTATTATTGGAGGAAGTAAATTGTAGTTTTCAGGATCATTACTGATCAATTCCAGGATCTGTATTTTCGATTTTAAGTATTCGCCGCTTTCATATTCGATCAGATATATGTTATATGTTATTGCTCCGTAATGTTCATCGTCTTTTTCAATTTTGTTTTTCCCGGAATATAATATTTCGAGGGCTCTTTTATGATCTGCTTTTTCGTAATAATAGTCACTAAGTATATAGAATGTCTTTCCCAGGTACGTATTGTTGCCAATAGATTCTTCCAGAACTTTCACTGCCTCTTCATTTTTGCCAAGTTCAAATAAGATTTCGGCTTTTTCTGTTGGGTAACTACGTTTTTCAGGGTACTTTATCAGGACTTCTTCTGTCAGGGTAAGGGCTTTATCAAATTGTTTCAGATGTTTGAAAGACTGTATGAGAAAATAATACATCTTACTTTCTTCCGGACCTTTTTTTATTGCCTTATCAAAATATTCTATGGCTTCGTGATAACTTTTTCTGTCAAAATAAGCGATTCCAATGATATATAGTGAATTTGCAGTTAAGGTCTCTTCATTTAGTTTTGTCTTAATTGTCAGGATTTCATCAAACTTGTTCTCTTTAAAAAGCGTATCAAGTTTTCCGATCTCAGAGTCTTGTGAGAATAAACTGATATTACTTAATAACAGGGCAAGAAATATTATAGTCTTCATATCACGGTGTGAATGGTTTATATGAGAAATTGGTTGGTTTTTTTCATACTTTTGGCAATCAAGCTATGCGTGGATGAAACTGCGTTGAGAGAAATATTTATGTTATCTCAGGCTTGTTCCTCAGAAAGCTTTTCTGATCTATCGGCAATTTTGAGTTTTTCGAAGAGTTCCGCCAAGTCGCCTTCCATCACCTGCGATAGATTGTACATTGTTAAGCCAATGCGGTGATCGGTCAAACGGTTTTGGGGAAAGTTATATGTGCGTATTTTATCACTTCTATCACCTGAGCCGACCATTAATTTTCTTTTTTGCGAAACCAGCTGGTTTTGTTTTTCGATTTCAGCTTCAAGCAGCCTTGAACGGAGCACTTTCATAGCTTTTTGTTTGTTCTTCAGCTGTGAGCGCTCATCCTGGCACTGAACAACAACGCCCGTGGGTATATGCGTTATGCGGATAGCAGTCTCAACCTTGTTCACATTCTGTCCGCCTGCACCGCCTGAACGGAATACATCAATTTTAAGATCAACGGGATTTATCTCAACATCAACTTCATCTGCCTCAGGCAGCACCGCGACTGAGGCGGCTGATGTGTGAACCCTCCCTTGAGTTTCGGTTTCAGGCACACGCTGTACGCGGTGAACGCCGCTTTCATATTTCAGCGTGCCATATATATCTTTGCCAGTTACGCTTACAATTACTTCCTTTAATCCGCCAAGTCCTGATGATTCATTATATGTAACAATTTCCATCTTCCAGCCGATTCGTTCGGCAAAACGAGTGTACATCCTGTACAGATCAGCGGCAAATAGCGCTGCTTCATCACCGCCGGTACCGGCGCGAATTTCAAGCATAGCATTCTTGGAGTCATTGGGGTCTTTGGGAACGAGGAGTTCTTTTATATCAGCTTCAAGTGTATCGAACCTGCCCTGCAGTTCTTCCTGCTCAGAGGCTGCAAGTTCTTTCATTTCAGTATCATTGGTCTCGTACAGCAGTTTTTTGTTCTCTTCAAGCTCAGCCTTCACCCGGATATATTCATCATAAGCATTGACAATATCCGTTAAGTCACTGTATTCCTTTGATAGCCTGCGGAATTCCTTCTGATCATTTGCCGCATCCGGTTTATTGAGCAGTTCCGCTATTTCGTTGTAACGCTGTTTTACTTTTTCTAATTTATCGAACATGATTTTTCTTTCTGACTGCAAAAATACTTCTAATTGTATGCAAGTTCAATTCAATTAACAGGCTAAAGTCAATATACACAAAGGCTCAAAGACTCAAAGTTTATGATTTAAAAAGACCGGAGGGAGAGAAAATTATTTTCAAATTGAAATTATTGCTGCAATGATCAAAACTATTTCAAATTTTTTCGCGGCATGGGAAGATGCTAAGCAGATTTCAAAAAATATTTTTACCTCAAAAAATTTTCCTGAAAAAGTTTTTTGAAAAATATTTTCATTTTTTTGCGTTTACCTATTGACTATGAGTGATAGAATGTTATATTTGCATTGATTTAAAAATGATGAAATGTATACCGTAAAAAAATTTTGTTAAAAGTTTTTGGAAGTATAAAAAAAAGTTTCATCAAAAAATATAAAGGAGATAAGTAAACACTTTTTGCGGGTAGGATTTACTTACAATATAAAAAAAGAAACGGAGCATAGCTCCGCTGAACAATTATCCGAAGGACTGGATAAAAAAATTCAGAACGAAGCGTATGTTGACGAAAATTTAGTCAGCAACTATTCTCATCGCTTAAGCGATGTTTACGCTGAGTGGGATGATGAAGAAACAATTTCTGCAGTTGAAGCCGCGATAAAAAAAGCGGGTCATGAAGTAATTCGCATTGAAGCAGACGAAAATGCTTTTGAAAAACTTCGAAACACAAGACCCGATATCGTTTTCAACATGGCAGAAGGTTTCGGCGGCGCTTCGCGCGAATCGCACATACCCGCAATGCTTGAAATGCTTAACATTCCCTATACTGCAAGCGATCCCATCACAATTGGAAACTGCCACGATAAATCACGCTGCAAGGAGATATTAACATATCACGGTGTACCAAATCCTGGCTTTTTTACTACTGATAGCCACGTAAACGGTCACCCCAAGGTAAAATACCCCGCTTTTGTGAAGCCTTTGCATGAGGGTTCTTCGAAGGGTATATATAATAGTAGTGTGGTTTACAACAACGAGGAGCTAAATCGCGAAATAACAAGAATTAAAGAAAATTACAGTCAGCACTCTATAATAGAGGATTTTTTGGATGGCCAGGAGTTTACCGTTGCTTTGCTTGGAAATGG
>CAZQYL010000253.1:0-2326 GCA_964597425.1 uncultured Ignavibacteriales bacterium
CTATTTCTATCAACATAATAATTGCCATATCCCAAAAAACGTTCATGCCAGAATTCTTCAGTTAAATAAAAAGTGCTGTCATCTAAGGTTTCAAAGATACTTTTTGCATTATCGCCATATTCATATACATACTTCCCCGGCTCAATCTTTTGTGAAAATGAAATGTTTACTATGAAAGCTAATGAAAACACAAGAAAAATGTTTAGTATCCGGCATTTTGGGTGGTGTATTTCTGCTATAGTTCTCATTTATTCTTATATTTAAAATGAGACCAATGGTTCCACTCATCTCTAATAAAAAAATCATTATTTTCATCAAATCTTAGCACAAAACGCAATGTTTTGTTGTTTATATAATGGACCGGTTTTTGAAATTGTTTCAATATAATTTCAAAAGCTCTGCTTAAAGAATCAGAAATCAAATAGCCGCAGTTTTCATAACCTATATAAGTAAAATTAATTATATATCCATTGTAACTTTTATCAAATTTTAGTTTTGTTTTGCCCTCAGCATTCGTCCGTGTCCTAATAAAGGTGGTTCGCTCGTTACCTTTGTATAAACTTACAATAGCACCTTCTAAGGGATTGTCATTATCATCAGTAATTTTAATTGAATAAGTAATTGTATCGGAATATGTAAAGTATTCTTTTGTAATCTTATAACATAAATTAGTATCAATTTTATTGTTATCCAAATTTGCCTCAAATATTAAAGCTAAAATTGAATCTTTCAAAATGTATTTACCTTTTCCTATCGTTATAACATTATCTGTATGCTCGTAAAACTCAAAAACACTATCTTTATTGAAATTGTATATCTGGGTATATTCAGAAAAAGGATAATTAAGTACATACTTCCCCGGCTCAATTTTCTGTGCATTAGAAAGTTGGTTTATAAATATAAATACAAATATTATTGAAAATGCTTTTTTCAATTCGTGTTAATTCGTGTAATTAGTGGTTTAGGTTTTTATCAAATGATCACTGCTAAAATAATATTTACAATTGTAATTACTGCAAGTCCTATGATTGCGGTTTTGCGTGTATGTTTATCTGCGAAGAAAAATGTGTAAACAGCCTTTAAGATATTATTCGAAATTATTGCCTGAAGCGAAGCCTTTGCGATCAATTCATTGCCTATTGAATACTTTCCCTGGAAAAGGTTTAACAAAAATGGATCAATATCCGTGAATCCGACTATGTATGAAAGTACATTCAGTCCGCCGGAACCAAATGATGTAACTACATAATGCGTGAGCAGGCTGAAGAACACAAATAATCCCGCAAACAGCAGCGCTGTTTTAAGCTCTAAAGGATTTGTATGCCCATCCGCATTCTTAGCTGAATTTGCAGCGTTGGGACGTTTGATATAGTACACAACAGCTGCCGTAATTAGTGATACAGCTATCAATATCACAAAATAGGGCAGCAGTAAATAACCGATCGCACTGTTGAAGATGAACATCAGTATCATTATCCGGAAGTACATCATTGCAGTTGCCGTAATGATAGATGACGCGAATAAATTTGAAGTATCACTTGTCAGCTCGCGGCTGCGTTTGGCAAGTATCACAGTTGTTGCAGTTGAGCTGTAAAGGCCGCCCAACACCCCGGAAATTATTACCCCTGAATTTTTGAAGACGAATTTCTGCAGCAGGTAACTTATATATGAAATTGTTGATACCACAACGACCGTAAACCATATAGTATAAGCGGAAATATTCAGGTAAGGAATATCCGGCGCTTTTGGTGATATTGGCAGCACAACACCGGCAATAATCAAAAATTTCGCAAGCGTTGTGAATTCATCCATGTTGATGCCCTTTGATATATTACTTAGGAATTCTTTACGCTCAACGAGTATTAGTACCGATACTACGATAACAACAGTAAGCCATTTTGGCTGGGTTACAATTAAAGGACCCAGTGAATAAGTTATAAGTGCAACAAGGATTGATGTAATGCCGTATGATTTGTTATCACGAACCTTGCTCCAGTAAAACACGGCAAGCAAAATACCGACAACAACGAGTCCAGCAATAAATAAAACCAGGCTTTGAGGTGAGAGTGAATACAGGATAAATCCGATCATTCCTATAAAAGCAAATGATCTATCTGTACCAAAAGCCGGTGTGTGTTCTGCATCATCTATTGAGCGTTTTTTCTGCTCTATGCCAATAATGAGAGCAAACACCAGTGTGATGATGAAATTGAGGAATACTTCCGGTATTTGGTCTATTAATTGCATGGCTGCCACTTAAAAATATCGTATTCAGAATGTGAATTCAAGGATATAAAAGCATAACCTTTTTTCTCTTTTAACCCTT
>CAZQYL010000253.1:2426-4029 GCA_964597425.1 uncultured Ignavibacteriales bacterium
GATGTTTTAAACAGGAAAATTTTCCCGGGTACTGTTACAATTGAAGACGGAAAAATTAAATCAGTTAGTCCAAATGAAGGCAAGTATGATACTTATATCATGCCCGGATTTATTGACTCGCATGTGCACGTTGAAAGCTCAATGCTCATTCCATCGGAATTTGCACGGCTTGCCGTGCTGCATGGTACGGTTGCCACTGTCTCGGATCCCCATGAAATTGGTAATGTACTGGGACTCGATGGTGTAAGGTACATGATAAATAACGGCAAAAAAGTGCCGTTTAAATTTTATTTCGGCGCGCCATCATGTGTGCCAGCTACTTCATTTGAAACTGCCGGTGCGGTCATTACCGCTGATGATATCAAAAAGCTGTTTGAAGAAGATGGCTTAAAGTACCTGAGTGAAATGATGAACTATCCCGGAGTTCTGCACCGTGACCCGCTGGTGATGGATAAAATCAATATTGCACATAACTTGGGCAGACCCGTTGACGGGCATGCCCCGGGACTAAAAGGCGAGGACGCAAAGAAATATATAATGGCGGGAATATCAACCGACCATGAGTGTTTTACTCTTGATGAAGCATTAAGTAAAATCGGGTACGGAATGAAAATCCTCATCCGCGAAGGCTCAGCAGCTAAGAACTACGAAGCTCTGCATCCGCTTTTAAATAGTCACCCGCAAATGGTTATGTTCTGCAGCGATGACAAGCATCCCAATGACCTGGTTGTAAGCCAGATAGATGATCACGTAAGGCGCTCAGTAAAATACGGGTATGACCTGTTTGATATACTGACTGCTGCTTGTGTGAATCCCGTAATGCACTATAAGCTTGAAGTGGGTTTGCTCCAGCAGGGTAACGCCGCTGACATGATAGTAGTAAATAATTTAAGTGATTTTAAGGTTCAGCAAACATATATCAATGGTAAGTTAGTTGCTGATTCAGGTAAATCGTTAATTGAACGCGTGCCATCGGAAATTGTAAATAATTTTAATACTCAAAGGAAAAATCCCGTGGATTTTACCGTTGAGGCAGATACCGACGGCGCGCCGGTTATCAGGGTTATAAAAGCGCTTGAGGGTCAGTTGATAACCGAAGAATTACATGAACCTGCAAAGCTGTTTGACGCGAACCTGGTTTCAAACACAGATAATGATGTGCTGAAAATGGCAGTGGTGTGCAGGTATAATAATCAAAAACCGGCTATTGGATTTATCCGTAATTTCGGGTTAAAACGCGGAGCCATTGCTTCGTGCGTAGGGCATGATTCACATAACATCATTGCCGTAGGTGTAACTGATGAAGATATCTGCAATGCTGTAAACGGCATAATAGATTACAAGGGCGGGATATCCGCCGCGTTTGATAGTAATGTCGAAGTGCTGCCATTGCCTGTGGCGGGAATTATGACAAATGAAGATGGATACACAGTTGCAGAAAAATATACAAAACTTGATGCAATGGCAAAGGAGCTTGGTACTAATCTGCATGCGCCGTTTATGACATTATCATTCATGGCTCTGCTGGTTATACCGCAGCTTAAGCTCAGCGATAAGGGTCTTTTTGACGGACGGAAATTTGAGTTTGTGGATCTGTTTGTAT
>CAZQYL010000254.1:0-3964 GCA_964597425.1 uncultured Ignavibacteriales bacterium
TGCCCGGTACTTCCGAATTTACAGTTTGAATTCCGAGCGGGTTTAAACCAATCACAAAATTCAGAGACCATGCTTTAAGCGTTCCCGTATTGCCTGATGCTCTATCATAGATTTTCAGTATCCAGGTACCATTAATATCTGAATTATTGAATGTTGAAAGCACCTTACTTGGTTTAAATGAGCCTGTAAACGGTGCGGTCCCGCCCGAAATTGAACTTGAAGCTGAATCATTAAGTACAGTATTTATGAAGTTATCGCCTGAGCCGCCAACCTGGTAAATGGCTGTATCTGTAATTCCGTTATGAACTAAATAAAATTCAAGGTCCCCGACATTTGAATGCAGCACCGAATCAATTTTCAGGTTAACATCGTAGACATAATAATTCGCAGGTGCGGTATAATCAACTGAGATCGTATCATATGCATTCTGAAGGTCACCTATAGGTTTGGTTAATGAGTTCTTTTTGAATTCATTAACAAACACAGATACAGGTGAATATTTTATTGTAGAAATATCATTTCCTGTTGTAAGATCAAAACTGTTTCCGGTTACATATGTATTGCCGTTTCCATCAACACCTATTGCCGCACTATTATCTATATTGTTTCCCGGACCGTTAAAAGTTTTTGCCCATTGTAATGAACCATTTGTATTGTACTTTATTGCTGCGATATCTGAAGTGCTGTAAACATTTCCGGTAATGTATACATTAGAAGAGTTATCTATCGCAATATCATACCCGAAGTAACCATCAGGAGTATTTCCACCGTTATAATTTCTTATCCATTGTACATTTCCGGCAGGGTCATATTTAACTGTAGTAATAGCATATGTTAAAGGGAAACCAAGTACACCTGTTTCACCTGTTACATATGTGTTACCGGTATTATCTGTCACTATTCCCCTGGGAGTATCATATGCTATTGAGTAAAATTTATTCCATGATAATGTACCATCCGGATTTATTTTAAATACCGCATAGTTCAGATCATTCTGTCCGGTTACCAGTATGTTACTGTTAATATCTACTGTCATATCTATGGGTGTTGCAGGATTACCTGAACCACGGCTTCCGCATCGCATTGCCCAAACAAAATCCAGATTTTGCTCGTATGTTGCGACAACAAACCTGTTTGAATCAGTTTGATTGATATTGCAATATCCACATACAATTATTTTACCGGCGCCATTCAATGCTATTTTCCTTCCACCTTCAGATTCCTTGTTAAAAAAAGTCTGACCAATTAAAGCACCACCGGAACTGAATTTTGCAAGAAATAAATTATTGCCTCCGTTACCATACTCACCTGTTACATAAACATTGCCTGAAGCATCTGTTATAATATCAAAACCTCCGCAGTAAAAATTCTGAACATACTGAAACCTGTATGACCAAAGTTGTGTACCGCCTGAACTGTACTTTATTACGAGCATTTCATTTGCACCGCCGGAAACTATCGCATTTTCACCTGTAACATAAACATTGCCGCCTGCATCAACATGAATTGCCCTGCCAAATGCCCCGTTATTATTTGGCGCAATATAGTTCTGTATCCACTGCTGTACACCCTGTGAATTGTACTTTACTGTTAACGCTTCTGACTGTGAAATTACATATCCTTTTTGCGAACCGGTAACATAAACATTACCCTCTGCGTCAACAAACATATCGTTAACTGTTTCATGGTTGTTTCCTGCTGAAGTGAATTTTTGAGCCCACTCCTGTGTAACCTGTGACTGTATTTGGATATTTGTTAGAGCTAATATCACAAAAAGCAAAAATGTATTAAATGTTTTCATTATTGATCTCCTTTTTATATTTTCTGTTTATTTTCCCGTTTTTATTATCCGCCAAATTCTGCTGATCAGGAAGAGGTCTTCGGCTATGAGTTGCTCAAACAAAAAAGCAGGAATTTGGCAGAAAAATGATTGATAAGTATCTGAGCATCCAGGTAACATAGCCGAACGGTTCAAACTTAACTGATCTTTGACCGGATAACAAAGAAAATATTGGGGTTTTTTAGAAGTCGAATTTGGATTTTTGTTTAAAATTCGCTAAATTTGATAGTTTTTGCCTCCATTTTTAGAACCAGAAATGAGAAAAACCAAATTAATATCGCTGCTCAAAACATTTTCAAAACAGGAAATTTACAGATTAGATGATTTTGTAAAGTCACCCTATTTTAATAAGAATAGGAACGTCATAAATCTTTGCGAAGCTGTTTTGCCCTATTGGCCGGAATTTAACTCCGAAGAACTGACAGAAGAGAATATTTACAGCATAATTTTTCCGAAGGAAAAGTTTGACTATTTCAAGATCAAAAATGTCATTTCAGATCTTTATGCGCTCACAACGGATTTCCTGAAATTTTCAATTTCCCAAAGCCGCCACAATGATAACGAAATTAATCTTCTTAATGCCTTGCATGACAGAAGGCTTGATAACATCTATGCGCAGCGTGAAAGGAAAGTTAAACAACAATTACAGAATGCTGAAATAAAAGATGAAGACAATTACTTAAGGCAGTACCAGCTTGAAAGAGTAAATATCGCACATTATAAATTTTCAGGCTCTTCGTATTCATTCAACAACATTCAAACAGAATTTGACAGCTTCCTGCAATACTCCTTAACCGGATTGCTTAGATTGTATTCCAAGATGCTGCACAACAAGAATCACGGCAATATTCAGTTTGATATGAAGATGTTTGAAAATGTGTGGCAATATGCCAAGGAAATGGATTTCAGTGACAATCCTTCGTGTCTGATATACAAACAGATCATCCTGCTTGAGCTATCAAAAGGTGAAGCTGATTACAGAAAATTGCTGGAGATAAAGGAAAAATACAGTAAGAATATCCCTCCGGAGGAATTCTATTATATACTGCAGGAACAGAATTCCTACGCGGCATACAGGTTAAAACTTGGAGATGAAAAATACTATACTGAGCGCTTCAGCGCATTCAGGGAAATGGTGGAAAAAAAATTCATGGATCCAAGTTACCTTATTTTCCCCAATGTAATATCAATTTATACATCAGCCTGCATGGCTGATGAATATGTATGGGCCGAGGATTTTTTAAAGAAAGCGCAAAGCGGTATCTCGCCTCCCGAAGAAAAACTGAATACCATAAATTACTGCAAAGGTTACCTGGCTTACAGACAAAAAGATTTCGGCAAAGCATTAAGCTTATTTACAAAAACAAATTTCAGGCTCTACCTAATGAAAGTTATGGTAAAAAGTTATTCTGCGCGGATATACTATGAGCAGAACCTTTATGAGCAGACTATTTCAGCCGTTGATACCTTCAGACATTACCTGAAGACAGAAAAAATGATGGCTGAAGATCAAAAAACTGCACACTATGATTTCTTGAGGAATCTCGCAGAGCTTTCGCGTTTAAAACTGGAAGGAATTGATAAAAAAACATCTGTAGACCTGGGAATTCTGAAGAAACAGATCAAACAAATGAACGCAAATCCGCTGGGAGCAAAGAACTGGCTGATTGAAAAAGCAGGTGAGCTGAATTGAATTTATGCACCAAGCTCATTTAACTAATATCATTTTCAATGTTTTACTGAAATTCTGCCCAATACCTTCAGCAGTAATCCGGTAGAAATATACCCCTGAGGCTAAATTGCTGCCGTCAAATTCAGCAGAATGATAATCAGCTTCTAAAAAATTGTTAATAAGCACGGCAGCTTCTTTTCCTGTAATATCATATACTTTCAGTGTTACCAGTGCATCAAACGGCAAATGAAAATCAATTTTGCTTTTGGGATTAGATGGATTTGGATAGTTTTGTGAAATCTCAAATACACCGGGTGCGCCAATGGTTACCTCGTTAGGGAGCAAATGGTATTCATAATTACCATTATAATCAATTTGTTTCAGACGATAATGATATTTTCCTTTTATAAGATTGTTATCTTGAAAACTATAATGTTTTTCTTCATTAACAG
>CAZQYL010000255.1:0-3961 GCA_964597425.1 uncultured Ignavibacteriales bacterium
GATTTTTCAACTTTAACGCCTTTTAATATTTTAACCGGTTTTTTACCTATTCTTGACATTTATTTCTGATGTTTTATCTCTTAAACTTATTATAAAATTACCAAATACTGCAGACAACTTCTCCGCCAACACCAAGTTTCCTGGCTTCTTTATCTGTCATCAATCCTTTTGATGTGGAAACTACAGCTATACCAAGGCCGTTAAGCACTTTCGGAATTGCGGTACTTTCAACATATTTGCGGATGCCGGGACGGCTAACTCTTTCAAGCCCTATTATGACGCCTTCACTGTTATTGTATTTAAGTTTAATAACAATGCTTCCCTGTTTGGTTTTGGTTTCAACAACATTAAAATCGCCAATAAAGCCGTTGCGGTTCAGTATCTCTGTTATTCTCAGCTTCATCTTGGATGCCGGAATTTCAACAGATTTCTTCTTTGCTTTCTGAGCGTTCCTTATTCTTGTTAAATAATCTGATATTGGATCGGTGTACATTATTTACTTTAATTTAACTTTTAAATTTATTACCAGCTTGCTTTTTTAACGCCGGGGATCTTACCTTCGAGCGCCATTTTTCTGAAGGTCAGCCTGGAGATGCCGAACTTCCTGTAGAAACCTCTTGCCCTGCCTGTTACAGCACACCTGTTATGAAGCCTTATAGGATTGCTGTTACGCGGAAGTTCTGTTAAAGCATCATAATCACCTGAAGCTTTAAGCGCTTTTCTTTTTTCAGCGTACTTTTCTACTAATTTTTTTCTTTTGTTTTCTCTGGCTACCTGTGATGTTTTTGCCAATATTTGCTCCTGTAAATTAGTTCTGTTTTAGTTTAGTGATACTTCTCTTTTTACGAACGGCATACCGAATGCTCTTAAGAGCTCTCTTGCTTCATCATCTGTATGAGCCGATGTAACAAAGGTAATATCCATTCCAAAATGCTTTGTAACATTATCAATATTAACTTCCGGGAAGATAACATGCTCTTTTAAACCAAGAGTGTAATTACCGTTACCGTCAAATGACTTATCCGGGATACCTTTAAAATCTCTGATACGCGGGATAGCAATATTTATCAGCTTGTCAAGAAACTCATACATCCTGGCTTTCCTTAAAGTAACTTTGCAGCCGATCTTCATTCCTTCTCTTAATTTGAAGTTAGAAACTGATTTTTTAGCTTTTGCCACAACCGGTTTCTGACCCACAATATTTTCAAGTTCTTTTACAATTACATCAACGATCTTGGGATCCTGAGTTGCTGCCCCTACGCCTACGTTAATTGCGATCTTTTCAAGCTTAGGCACCTGGAATGGATTTTTATATCCGAATTTATCTGAAAGTGCTTTAACAACATCACTTTTGTAAAAATCCTGCATCCTAACGGGGATCTTCTCTTCTACAAATACTTCCTTTGTTTCAGGTTTCTTTGCGGATTTTTTTCCCTTTGGATCTTCCTGTTTTTCTGTCTTAGGTGCTTTCTTTTCTTTTTTCTCGTTAGCCATCTATATGAATAATTTATACTTTTAACTTAAAATAATTTCGCCGCTTTTTTTACCGTATCTCATTCTTTTCTTCTTGCCTTCTCCTTCAACAATCACCTGCATACCAAGCCTGGTAGGTTCACCTGCTTTAGGATCTATAAGCATTACGTTTGATACCTGTATCGGCGCTTCTTTTTGCGTGATGCCGCCCTGTGGATTCTTCTGGCTTGGGCGAGTATGGCGTTTAATGATATTAACGCCTTCAACTATCACTTTATCGGATGAACGGTAGATCTTGAGGATCTTTCCTTCTTTTCCTTTGTTGTTGCCAGAGATAACTTTTACTTTATCGTTCTTTCTGAGTTTTGTCATAATTATAATACCTCCGGAGCTAATGATATGATCTTCATGAACTGCTTTTCCCTGAGCTCTCTTGCAACCGGCCCGAAAATACGCGTACCGCGGGGTTCATTTTCTGCATTTATCAGAACTGCAGCATTTTCATCAAATCTTATATAAGATCCGTCTTTTCTTCTTGTTTCTTTTTTTGTTCTGACGATAACGGCTTTTGATACTTCGCCTTTTTTAACATTACCGCCCGGTATAGCAGATTTAACTGATACTACGATAAGATCTCCGACTCCGGCATACCTTCTGTCGGATCCGCCTAATACCCTTATGCATCTTACTTTTTTTGCACCGGAATTATCAGCAACAACTAGATTTGTTTCTTCCTGAACCATTTTATAATCCTAGATATAAATTATTTTACTTTTTCAATTACTTCCACAAGTCTCCATCTTTTCCTGGCGCTAAGCGGCCTGGTTTCCATGATCTTGACTATATCACCAATATTAGCAACGTTATTCTGGTCGTGAGCCATAAACTTTGTTGTCTTCTTGAAATATTTCTTGTAAATAGGATGTATGATCCTTCTTTCAATAGCAACAATTATGCTCTTATCCATCTTATTGCTTACAACCTTGCCAATACGGGTCTTTCTTCTGCCTCGTTTAACCAAAGAACCGTTTACAGCTTCGCTGTTGGCAGGAGCTGTAGAAGCATCCGGTGTATTATTAACTTGTTCTAAATTTTCGCTCATTAGTTAATTTTTATCCTTTTTATCTGATAATTCTCTTTCTTTAAGAACTGTTTGAATCCTGGCGATCAGTTTTTTGGTATTCTGAATGCCCTTAAAGTTCTCAAGCTGACCAATTGATTTCTGGAATCTAAGGTTCTCGAGACCTTCGTTTTCTTCTTTCAGTCTGTTTTTCAGATCCTCAGTTGATATTGTTTTTATTTCGTAGTATTTCATTCTAAATAAATATTGTTATTGCCTCTAAAAAACTATATAATAAATCCTTTTATTCAGCGTAATCGTGCCTTACAACAAATTTGGTTCTGATAGGAAGTTTGTGGGCTGCAAGCCTTATTGCCTCTTCAGCAATAGCTTTTGTAACGCCGCCAACTTCAAACATAATAGTACCGGGCTTTACTACCGCTACCCAAAATTCAGGTGCACCCTTACCTTTACCCATTCGAGTTTCAAGAGGCTTTTTTGTGTACGGTTTATCCGGGAATATCCTTATCCAAACTTTACCGTCACGTTTCATTTCCCTGGTAATAGCAACCCTGGCTGCTTCTATCTGTCTCTGGGTTATCCATGCCGGTTCCATTGCTTTCAATCCGAAGTTACCGAATGAAACTGTATAGCCGCGCGTAGCTTTACCGGCTCTTCTGCCTCTGTGCGCTTTTCTGAACTTAACTCTTTTCGGCATTAAAGCCATAAAAACACTCTCCTAAACAAGAAAAATTCTAAAATTATACTTTCTTAATTATTTTCTTATCAGCTTATCGCCAATACATATCCAAACCTTAACACCGATCTTACCGTAAATAGTACTTGCTGCAAGACTTGCGTAATCAATATTAGCCCTGATAGTCTGCAAAGGAATTCTTCCTTCTTTGAACTGCTCAGCTCTTGCGATTTCCGCGCCGTTTAACCTGCCGCCAACATATATCTTGATTCCTTCTGCTCCCATTCTCATGCTTGATGCTATAGCCGTCTTTATCGCTCTTCTGTATGAAACCCTGTTCGAAATCTGGTTAGCGATATTTTCCGCTACAAGATGCGCGTCAAGCTCGGGTTTCTTTATCTCAGTTACAAGTACCTTTATATCTTTATTGGTTACTTTTTTAAGCTCACCTTCAAGATGTGTGATCTCTTTTCCGCTTTTACCTATCACATATCCCGGTCTTGATGTATGAATAGTAAGTGTAATCTTCTTGGGAGTTCTTTCTACTTCTATTTTAGATATGCCGGCATTATCAAATCTCTTGCGGATATAGCCGCGTATCATATTATCTTCCATGAGCTTTGTTGCAAAGCTTTTATCGTCATACCAGCTTGAATCCCAGCCATTTATGACTCCAACTCTGAAACCTACCGGATGTGTCTTTTGTCCCAAATAAATCTCCTGTTAATTAT
>CAZQYL010000256.1:0-3960 GCA_964597425.1 uncultured Ignavibacteriales bacterium
GAGTGTTTAAATCAACAAACAACGGCGATAGCTGGAATGCCAGCAACAGCGGGTTGGTAGTTGATGTTGTGAATTCACTGAATGGCTTTGGAAATAATCTTTACTGCGGAACTAATTCAGGATTCTACAGAAGCACAAACTCAGGCGGCAATTGGTCAGTTGTAAATTATGGTGAAAGTATGCTTGTGACTTCTCTGACAGTAAACGGAACAGATGTATATCTTGGCAATTCAGATGGAAGGTTATTTAAAAGCACAAACAACGGACTTAACTGGAGTTATTTTGCAGGAAGTTTTGGAGGCAGAGTGAACTCGATCTTATTTCACCAGGGATTAATATATGCGGCAGTTGATAATATGGGAGCTTATGCTACTACAAATAGCGGAGCAAACTGGAGTCTGGTATCTGAAAGTTATTTGTATGCAAAGGTGCTGTATCCTACAGGTAATGTTGTGAGACTTGGGTCATCTAATGGGGGCAAAAAAAGAACCGGTAATACGGGCTCCTTTAGTAACGATATTCCCTGGATCAATTATACACTAAGCTATGCAAGTGTTGGGAATTACATTATCGCCGGTCACAGTAACGGAATGTTTTGGTCATCAGATAATGGTTCAACATGGAATGACCCTGTTGCAGGATATTTATCAGGTACTTTTGTTTATTCGATGGCGCAAAATACAGATTATGTTTTTGCCGGTACTTCACAGGTTTACCGCAGACCAACATCGCAGTTTACCGGGCTGAATATTATTAGTACTAATGTACCTGAAAATTACGAATTATCTCAAAACTACCCAAATCCCTTTAATCCCGGCACAAATATTAAATTCAGTATTCCTGCAGCTTCAAATGTAAATCTGGAAATATTTAATCAGGTAGGTCAATCCGTGAAAGTACTGGTTAATGAAGATCTTGAAGCAGGAACGTATGAGTACTATTTTGATGCATCCTCACTTTCAAGCGGAATTTATCTCTATACTGTAAGCGCAGGTGAATTTACGCAGACAAAAAAAATGATTCTTATCAAATAGGATAGTCAGCCAATAAGTTTCTTTAAAAGGGCATTCCGTGTGAATGCCCTTTTTTTGTACCGTGAATTGTTGAATTTTACTATAAAATATTTTGTTGTAAATTAGCATATTGATTTAATTGAATTTATAGGCATTATAACCAATAACTAATATTCTATATTATTGTCCAAAAGCACTCTCCACATAGCTCCGGAAAATACTGCCGGTGTGCCTTATAATGTCATGAAAATGCAGACCATGTTTGGGATGCCTTCAAGATTGCTTACTTTTTACAAAATTCCGTTTGATTTCCCCGAAGATGTCTGTCTGAACCTTCCTTTGCCCCGCAGCAAGGTCGCCATGAAATGGCGGGAATTCAAGCAGTCAAACCTTCAGGGCAAGATAAAAAAGGAAAGTATAGACAAATGGACTCATCTCCCGTATTTTGAGCCGAAGAACTCCGCCGAAAAGGCATACATGAAGCTTCGCGAGAACAGGAATAAACCGAAATTCCTTAAAGCGCTTGATGAGATATCGGCTGATTCATTTGATATAATCCATTTTGATGGAGGTATTGATTTTTTCAGCGATTCACATCTTGCAAAAGCTTTTAAAATGAAGGGTAAAAAAATAGTTAACTGCTATTTTGGCGATGACCTTAGAACCCGAGGAATTGTAAGGGATATGGATGAGATAAGCGACCTGAACCTGACCTTTGAGTATGACCACACGCTAAGACATCCGGATATTAATTTCCTTTTCTTCCCGTTTGATAATTCGGCACTGGACTACATAAGCGATGAAGAATATAATAATGGCTTTAAAGAAAAGATAAGAATTATCCACTCACCAACACAGCGTATAATAAAAGGCACCCCTGAAATTATTGCAGCAGTTGAAGAAGTGAAAAAGAGCCGTGATATTGAGTTCGTGCTTGTTGAAGATACTCCCCGTGACGAGTTGATGAAGATAAAACGGACCTGTCATATTGCAATTGACCAGCTGGGCAACAGGGGCGGCACCGGTTACGGGATAAATTCACTTGAAACGCTATCAATGGGGCTGCCTACAATTACAGATATGAACTGCGGCATGGATACCTGGCTGCCTGAGAATCCGTTTATAGTTGCTAATAAAGAAACACTTGCCGAAAAATTAATCGAGCTGATAGATAATGAAGAGCTTCGCAATTCCACAAGAGAAGCATCACGGAAATGGGTTGATAAGTATCACTCATACAGCGCAGTCTTCGCAAAATTAACTGAGTATTACCAAAAGGCATCGATAATATAAATACATTTATTGGATTGCATTGACTGTGTCAATGCTTAGAACGCAAATTTGCCGTCACAAATAAAAAAAATATTTTCTGATGCAATAATCTACACAATTGGCAGCGTGTTCAACCGCTTACTGCCTTTTTTGCTGCTTCCAATATACACGCTTTACTTTCCGCCTGCGGAGTACGGCATATTCTCCTTGGTTTATTCCTTCTGGTTCTTTGTTTCGGTGTTTTACCTGTACGGAATGGAAACTGCATTCCAGAAGCTTTTCCTTGAAGCCGGCGATGAAGCCACAAAAAAGAAGATTTATAGCTCAACGCTTTTACTTATATTTTCAACATCAGTAGTATTCAGCATTATTATTTACTTCCTGTCTGATCTTATATCCTCTCAAATTACAGGCAGTTCTTCAAACGGTTACCTCATAAGGCTTTTAGCCTTTATTCTGCTGGCTGATTCATTGTACCGTTTCCCGATGATACTAATCAACAGTATTCAGCGTTCAAAGCTGTATTCATTCCTTAATTCAATTGCTGTGGTGCTGAATGTCGCGGTTAACATAATACTGATAGTCTATTACAAACAGGGGATTGAAGCGATATTTTATTCTTACCTTGTCTCATATACGTTCCTGTTCATAATATCATTTTTCAGCACAGCAAAATATTTTGCAGTGAGTATTCAATCAGAAACTGTAAAACATTTATTAAAGAATGCTCATCTATTTTTGTACTACGGTTTATTTCTCATTTCAATTGATCTCATAGACAGGTTCATACTAGAGTATTTTAAAGGCTCCGCCGAGGTTGGAATTTACTCCGCCAGTTACAGGATTGGTATTGTGATGAATCTTGTTATAACAGGCTTCAAGGTCGCCTGGACTCCGTTTTTTATGAACCTGAAAGGTGAAGAAGGCAACAAGGAAATATTCTCAAAAGTGTTTACTTATTTCTGCTATGGGGGCTTGGTTGTGTTCTTATTGTTTTCACTGCTTGCTGATGACCTTGTGAAAATTAATATCGGCGGATTTACTTTACTTAACGAAAAATACTGGAGCGGACTTGTCATAATACCATACATACTGCTTGCTTATTTGTTCTCAGGGCTGTACCTGAACCTGAATGTCGCTTCATTTTTTCAGAACAAGATCAAATACCTTATAATTTCATCTGCTGCGGGATGTGTAAGTAATATCGCGCTTAATTTTATTCTTATACCTCAGTATTCCATCATTGGGGCAGCAATTGCTACAATGCTTTCGTATATGATAATGTTTCTTGTGCTATACTATTTTTCACAAAGAATCTACAGAATTGGGTATGAGTGGGGTGCTATTTTTAAGGCTGCAACTATAACTCTTATACTTTTTGTTATAAATATTTACATACCCCAATTCTTCAAAATAAGCTATATTTACGTAGTTTTGATAGAAATTATCAGTGTAATAGTTCTCTATTACGTTCTTTTAGGGGAGCAAACAATCAATTTGGTAAACACCTATATTGTTAAAAAACAGTTAAAGTAGAACTTTAAGTGTTTTAGCTCTTGACATCGCTAAATAATATAATTATATTTGAAGAGCTTCTCCATTACTTTAAGGGTATTTCTGTTATGGAGAGGTGCGAGAGTGGTTGAATCGGTCGGTCTCGAAAACCGGTGTAGCG
>CAZQYL010000257.1:0-3957 GCA_964597425.1 uncultured Ignavibacteriales bacterium
CATAAAAAATGCTGCCGTAAAAACTATAAAATAGTGTTTAGCGGCAGCGGGGGATTTGCGCGTGAGTATGCGCAGCGAAACAAAAATCTGTATCCTTATGAATTATTTCACTAAAAGACCAATTTTTAAAGCTTAAGACAGGATATTTTCAAACTCGTGGAGTTTTAGCCTGTTCAAAACGTACTTGTTTTTTATATCAACAACGTAAAATTTCTCAAGGGCAACAACTTCGAAATAAGCATGAAGTATAACTGTATATGAGTCATCTGAGAAATTGTAAATTGTTTTAATGTATTTAACAATCGTTTCAATATTCAGCAACGCTTCATACCAGTTACCTTTAATATTTTTTGAAATAATGAGAACATTATTTTTGGAGCGGGTTACAACAGGTGAAATGAAAAATTCAAGAACCATGTTTTTGGAATTTGTGCATCTCATTGGGGCAAGGTACTTGCCGGTTGAACACTGCTTGCTCAGTAAAATCTCCTTCAATATACTTTCCTGCAAACTCATTGATCTAACTGTTTCGGTCATTTTTCCTCTAATTATCCCAAAAATAACGAGTTAAGCCGAGATTTCAAAAATTATATTTATCATTGTAACCAGAAAATATTTTATATATCTTTGATTATGAGCTTTTTTTGAAATTTAACAGGATTATTGTAACCAGAATTATAAGAGGACATCTGTGAAGAAACTTCGTATTTTCGACCTTCTTTCATCAATTCAGCCTATTGAATTGAAAAGATTCCATAAATACATGGAGTCTGATTCACTTTTTAACAGCAGAGATTACATCCCTTTGGTTGATACACTACTTAAATTCTACCCTGATTTCAGTAATAAGGAGCTTACCATGGAGCTTTTGTATTCATCGCTTTATCCCCGGAAGAAGTATAACAACAGGGTGATAATTTCAAGGTTATCTGAACTGAACAGAATGACAGAGAATTTTATTCTCACAATAAAACTTGAACAGGACTCTACTCTTCGGAACAGGATACTTGCTGATGCATTAATGCACAGGAAAGCCTATGAAACGTTTGACCTGCTTATAGCTAAAGTTCTGAACAATGAAATGAACATTAAAAAAATAAGCGAGCGGCAATTATTTGAGCTTGACCAGCTATTTATGTTAAAGGGCCAGTGCCTTGTCGAAAGGGAAAAATTCATAGAAACACATGCATTGCTTGAGCAGAATATTGAAGTTTTCCTTATATATATAATGACAAGGCTATTGACAATGTACTGCGCTATAAAGAACATAGAAAATTTCCAGATAGCCGGCACTTCGGTTAAAATACTGGAAGCACAGATGAAGAATATTAACATAGAAGGACTTGTCAAATCACTAAAGGGCAATAAGCTATCGGCTTACATGAAGGTAATGCTTGGAATATACAAACTTTATGATAAAAAGGTAAATGACAGGCTCTACTTCCAGGCTAAAAAAGAATTCCTTGGGAATATTGAGATGTTTGAGCAGATCTCAAAATTCACAATATTCAGTTTTCTATACTCATATACTATTACACAGATCAACAACCGCAGAACAGAGTTTACAAATGAAATATACGACCTGCTGAAGCTGATAATCAAACACGATGCTTACAGAAAGGCAGGCAATGAATATATGCCTTCAATGCTTTTCAGGGAAATGGTTTTGACAGGACTTAAACATAATGACGTAAAAGGAACTGAAAAGTTCATAACAGATTATACGGATAACCTGGCTCCGTTGAACAAAGAAACTATGAAAATGTATTCTTTCGGAAAGATAAATATGCATAGCAAGATGTATTCAAAAGCCCTGAAATATTATGACAATTGCCCAAAGAATATCCAGATATTGAATCTTGATATGAGAATTGATTCATTAATTTGCCTTTTTGAGCTAGGAATGGTTGACAGGTACTTGGATGAAATAAACAAGAATAACGCTTTGCTTGCAAGCAGCAAGAATATTACAGTGTTCCAGAGAAAGTCATTCCGCCTATTCAACAGTATTATGGGAAAGCTAATGGAGTTGGAATTGACCCCCTCGGCGTCCGGCAAAGCTAAATTTCTTAAAGAAGTACAGTCAAGAAAGATCCTTCATTATAAAGAGTGGATAGTAAGTAAGCTTGGTGGAATTGATTGAGAATATTACTTTAGTAAGATATAACGGCTAAGGGCAGATGAAGGACTCTGGGAACTGAAGTCTTATTGCTTCAGTACTTTTTCAAGATTTTCCAGGGATATCTTCCCCAGTTTCTTGCCAAGACTCAAATCGATAGTGTAAAACTGCTCAAATTTAATATTACCAATGTAAATATGCAGGAAATATTTATATTTACTGGGCTGGTAATTATAGTGATGGATAATAAATGACACCAGATCTTCGATATCCTTTATGCTCTCGAACCAATTTCCGTTAATAACCCTGGTAATGAAAAGAACACAGTTCTTTTTTGCAGTTATTGCGGGGGTGAGGAAAAGCTCTTCCCTAATATCATCCTTGGTTTTAATGTATTGAAATTTTGAAAGGTATTTTTCAAACGAACAGTTGTTCTTAAGCAGGATGTTTTTCAATTGTGATTCCATTTCAACAGAAAAACTAGTAATAATAACCTCCAAATTTTCCTTTATTTAAGTATAAAAATATGCAAAAAACACAATATTTTCAACAAAGCACCCAAAAAGGTAACCAGAGTATCTACAAAAAATATTAACATTATTACTGTTAAATCAATGAATCATCACTAATTTATACAATAATGTAACCAAATGATTGTTATAAACAGGTTTCCCTAAATTTGAGATTTTCATCATTTACAGGAAATAACATATGCCTGTAAATTACAAAGAACAAATCACAAAACATTACTGCTTTGAATAACACCCCTGTTACAAATATACTACATTTTTTTCAAAAAAGGTACGCTCAATACCGTGAATTAGCTACAATCTAACCGATTCTACTACCCAAACCCTAGACGCCTCAAGTACATTTTCCGTAACTGTTTTGCATTAAAAAGCTTTAGAATTCTTGAGGAAATTGCATTTCTCATACCGTGAATCGAGTAAATACTTCCCTATAACTGACTACGTGACCAAAATGAAGGTTATAAAAGGCTAATTTTGAAGTAATAAAAAAAAACACAGGGACAATTAATCTAATAAATCAATAAACAAAACAATGAAAAAGCTACTATTTACTGCATTATTTCTTTTATCATTCAGTTTTACGCATTCACAGTGGATATCCAATTATGGGGATAAGGGCGGTGATGTGAATTTTTCCAACGCTAAAGGTAACGCCGTGACAACTGACTCACAGGGAAATAGCTATGTAACAGGCTATACTTACGAGAGTGCAACATTAAATGACATAATCACCATAAAATACAATTCTACAGGTGATACATTATGGGCAAGAAGTTATAATGGACCGGCAAGTAAGAATGATGAAGGTAACGGGATATATGTTGATGCATATGGGAACGTTTATGTTGTTGGTTTTGCAGAATTTAGTTCTAAATCGCTTGAAGTGATGGTATTAAAATACACACCAACCGGTGACCTGGCTTGGGCTTTACCATACTCCAAGACAACTGATCCTTATGCAGATAAAGGATTAGCAATTGCGGCAGATTTGAACGGATTCGTTTATGTTACAGGTTATACAACTAACATTGACGGGAGAACAGACATATTTGTGAATAAATACAGTTCTGCAGGTCTTATGTGGACATCTGCCCTTGAAGACGGCGGCACAGGCATGGATGCACAGGGATTATCGATCGCAGTAAGCAAGAGCGGTTACATATACGTAGCAGGTTATATCACAAGTGCTTCAAACTCTGAAGACATTGTGGTAATAAAATATAACAGCGCAGGTGTAAAACAGTGGCTGAGATCTGTTAACGGGAATGTAAACCAGAGTGATAAAGCATGGGGCATAGTAGTTGATGA
>CAZQYL010000258.1:0-3943 GCA_964597425.1 uncultured Ignavibacteriales bacterium
ATAAATAAAAAAATATTTATTATTAATTGCAAAATTACGCAAAAACATAAATTTTAAAATAAAATATCGGGTTTGGATAAAATTTCCGTAGTAATTCCGGTTTATTATAATGCAGATGTGCTGAGTGAAACCCACGCCACGCTTAGCAGCGTACTGGGCGGGCATTCAGCGAAATTCGATTACGAGATAATCTTTGTGGATGACGGCTCAAAGGATGAGTCATACCGCGTAATGCAGGAAATAGCGGCCCGGGACCCGAAAGCAAAGCTTGTAAAGCTTTCAAAGAACCACGGGGCGTATGTGGCGATACTTTCGGGTATGAATTTTGCGACGGGCGATGCCGTGGTATTTCTTGCGGCAGACCTGCAGGACCCGCCCGAGCTTATTCCCCGGATGTATGATGAATGGGTGCTTGGCAATAGACGCGATCTGGTGCTTTGCGTAAGGCAAAGCCGCTCTGACCCGTTCCTTTCAAAATTGTTTTCAGCGGCATTCTACAAGATTTTCCGCGCGCTGGTGCTGCCGGAGTATCCCAAAACAGGGTTTGACCTGTGTATGATAAATAAACAGCAGGCTAAGATACTTGTTGATATGGATGAGAAGAATTCTCATTTGACCGTGCAGATCATATGGCTGGGGTTCGGAAGACGCTTTCTGAACTATCACCGCAGGGAGCGCAAGCACGGGAAATCAAGATGGTCATTTTTCAAAAGGCTGAAACTTGCATTCGATACATTCTTCGGATTTTCAGCGCGCCCGTTAAGGATAGCTTCATTTATCGGTATGCTTACATGGGTTCCCGCATTCCTTCTGGCGCTGTATGTTATTCTGCGCAAGATTCTGCTTGATGCGCCCCTTTTCGGAATACCGGCGCTTATTGCCGCCATATTTGTTACGGGAGGTTTGATATTGCTGAGTATTGGCATAGTGGGTGAATACCTTTGGCGTAATTTTGACGCAACAAGAAAGCGCCCGACTTTTATTGTAGAAGAGACAAAAAATATATAGTACAGATATCCGTTTTCCGCGAGGGCGATTTATCGCATGAGGCAGTCTAGTTAATGCTGCAGAATTCCTTTTAGCATCAGAACAATTTTAATTTTAATGATAGAGCTTCCTGTAATACATTTCGATTGTCAGCATTTTTACGGTGATAGACCATGCAAGCCGAATAAGGAGCATGGTGTATTCTGCGGCAATTGCAATTATTACGAAAAAGACAGCAGGATTACCGAACCATATCCGCCAATTCCGGAAGCTGATGAACATTCGGATACCGAAGGCGAAAAAAAGATCATCATTATTAAGCTTGATGCGGTTGGCGATGTATTGCGCACAACATCAATTCTGCCGAGCCTTAAGGAAAAATATCCTGAGTCAAATATAACGTGGATAACCAAAGAACGCTCTTACGATGTTTTGAAAGATAACGATATGATAGATGAGATATACTTTACTTCAGATGAACTTGACCATGTATATAACGATACTTTTGATGTTGCCATAAATCTCGATAGCGGTGCCGATAGCTCGGAAATTATGAACAGGATAAACGCAAAACAAACATACGGGTATTACATTGTGAACGGCAAACCATACCCGCTGAATAATGCGGCCAATGAATGGTACCTGATGGGCGTGAATGATATCATAAAGAAACTGAACCGGAAAACATACCACGTTATAATACATGAAATATGTAACCTGGAATACGAAAACTCAGAGCCCTATATTTTCCTTCCACCTGAAAAGCGAAAACGTGCTGCTGAATTGAGCGAGAGATTCAAATTATTACCCTTTAACAAGCTGATATTGGTAAATTTAGGCGGCGGAAACCGCTGGCAGTATAAAAAATGGACCCGCGAAGGATACACATCGCTTGTTAATATTCTAAGCGAGAGACACCCGGAAGCTGCTGTTGGAATAATTGCAGGTGATGAAGATGTTGATTTTTATAATAACATTTCCACAGAGCTCAGGAAGCTGAACAGAGACAACATAATTTTCTTTGGGACAGATAACACGATGGAAGATTTCATCTGCATCGTTTCACTTGCGCAGGAAATTTTCACTTCTGATTCACTTTGCTTTCACATTGCGACCGCACTGGGTAAGTACACCGTGGTTATTGTCGGGCCAACATCAAACACAGAGCTTGATGTATTTGGAAACGGCAAAGTAATTTATTCACGCAAGGTTGATTGTTTATGCTGCTATTTAAACACCTGCGATAAAACCGTAACATGCATGAACACCCTTAAGGCTGATGAAATTTCTGAATTATTCAGTGTAGTTAATTAAAATATTAAATTGAAAGTAGTTTACTTAACTTCCGAAAGCTATATTGACCACAGCTATACTGTTGTGCAGGAGCTTAAAAAGCATATTGAGCTTAAGGTTTTCCTGCAGGCAAAGGAAGCAACCATAGAAATAGACCGCTGGTGCAAAAAGTTTGGCGCGGAATATATTCAGCGCAGGCGCTTCAGGAACCCGCTCAGCTTTATGAGTGAAATATTCTTCCTGTTACGCATAAGGAAAATGAAACCGGATGTTGTATGGTTCAACACCATGACGGTCTACCAGGTTTTGCTTGCAGGTATTCTGCTGAAGAAATTCCTTGTTGTAATGCATGATGTTGACCTGCACCCTGAAAGCAAAGACAGGCACGGGATGTTTTCGGTGAGAATGACAATGAAGCTTGCTCTGAAGAAAATATGCGCTGCAAGCCAAACGCAGTCAGAAATATTTAATCAGCAGCACGGTTTTTACCCGCCGGTTTTCCGCCTGCCTATAATAAATTATTACAAAGAAACAGGCGAGCCCGGGGAAAAAAAACCGGGCAGCACAAATACTTCACGCAAAGTACGGTTCTTCTTCTTCGGTTCAGTGGAAAAATATAAAGGGATAGAAACCCTGCTTGAGGCTGCTGAAATTCTGCAGAACAAAGGAATGGATTTTGAACTGAACATCTACGGAAGGATAAAATACGACACCGAAGCGATACTTGATAAGATACGAAATATTGTTAACGCAAGCATACATGATGAATTCATTGATTACAGGAAGATCCACGGCATATATACTAACAACGATGTATTAATACTTCCTTACAGGCAGGTTACGCAATGCGGACCCCTGCTTATTGGCTACAGCGAAGGAGTGCCTTCAATATGCAGTGACCTGGCGGGGTTCAGGGAATATGTTACAGATGGCGGGGATAGCATGATATTTGATAATACTGCAGCCGGGCTTGCCGCCAAAATGGAAGAGATAATAAATGATCCCGCAATTATTGATAAGCTTTCCGTGGGAATTGCAGAAAATGCCATGAAGAAATTTTCGATGGGGGCTCTTGCAGGGGATTATCTAAAGAATTTCAATATGTGTGCAATGGGTTAAGTCTGTGGAGTCGGGTATTTACCCGACTCGCGTCAGGTGAATACCTGACGCCACATGAAGAAAGTTTTGACTAACGAAAAATCTATTTTTAATGCTTTAATATATGGCTATTTTAGCGCGTGTAAATAAAAATTCTCGGTCAATTAAATGAAAATACTGGTTACGGGCGGGGCGGGATTCATAGGCTCGCATGTTGTTGATGTGCTGATGGAACAGGGTCACGAGGTTGTTATATATGACCTTGAAGCGCCCGTTTACGGGCAGAAATGCGAAAATATTGTTGGTGATGTTAATGATACCGTAAAATTCAGATCTGCATCAAAGGGATTTGATGCCATATATCATATGGCGGCGCAGGCTAATGTGAATATTTTCTTTAATGAACCGATAATATCAAACCTGAATACATCCAACTCCACAATTAATGTACTTGAAGCTGCCCGCGAAAATAACGTAGGGCGGGTTTTACTTTCATCAACTGAGTGGATTTACGGCAGCGTGGAAGGCGATGATGATACACAGATCACCGAAGAAACCATATACG
>CAZQYL010000259.1:0-3918 GCA_964597425.1 uncultured Ignavibacteriales bacterium
GTTGGAATTAGCCCTGTATCAAACACTATCCCAATAAATTTTGAATTGAAGCAAAACTACCCAAATCCGTTCAACCCGGTTACTAAAATCAGATATTCAATTGCAGGGGTAAAAGGTACTTCAGGTAATGTGTTTACAAAACTGACTGTTTATGATATAACCGGTAAGACTATCACCCAATTGATAAACAGTGAACTTGTGCCCGGTGAATACGAGACGGATTTTAATGCCTCGGGGCTGGCAAGCGGAATTTATTTTTATGAATTGAGTGCAGGGGGAATGAAACTGACGAATAAAATGATTTTGGTGAAGTAAGGATTTTTCGATAGTTCATCCGATGACTCCAGGTCATCGGATGAATTTGTAAGATCAAAACTCAACTCTTATACCTGAATTAAAATTGCGGTTGGGTGCCTGTGTTCTTTCAAGCTCCTGGTATGATTCATTCAGGATATTATTTACAGCAAAGAAAATTGTAGCCTGCCCAAACAGCTTTTTGCTTATCTTCATATCAAGCAGAAAGTACGCTTTCGGTTCTTCGTATTTGTAAAAAAGATCCTCTTCAACTTCGCTGACATACTTACCTGTTACATTAAAGTTAAAATCATAATAGCTGAGATCAGTATTAAAATTGATCAAATGTCTTGGTTTATATGGCAGGAATTCATCTTTCCTGTTCTTTGAAAGGTCCTTTGCATCGATAAGACTATAGTTGAAGCCAAAAGAATACCCCAAAGGCTTTTTGAACAGCTGCAATGTGCTTGTATAATCGATCAGGAACTCAATACCGCTGATCTGTGCTTTGGCTATATTCTGCACTTGGAAGGGTCCATTAATTGCACCGCCAATATTAACATATTGTATCAGGTTATCATACTCATTTATATATGCTGATACATCGAGCGTAAATCTCTTTTCGTATTGTTTCCTGAAACCAATTTCAACTGAAACCATTTCTTCAGGTTTAAGGTCGGGATTAAAAATGAAATCAAACCCGCCAAATAGCTCTTTTTTGAAATAAAGCTCCGCAATTGAAGGTGCGCGGAATGCTCTGCCTACCAAAAATCTGAATGACGTATTCTCAAAGATTTTCCCTGTAGTGTTTGGGGAATAAAGGAATGAGAGTTTTGGACTAAGCTGGACAAATTTATTCAGTCCTACAAATTTGTTATAATCAAGCCTGATCCCGGCAGTTGTAGATAATATACTGTTCCCCTGGTTATCAACAATTATCTTGTGTTGATCCTGTGCGAAAATGCCAAAATTGTTTATTTGCTGATCGCCATAAAGGATAGATTCGGGGTTTGATCTTACTACATTCCATTGCACATCCGTGCCGGCGATCAAATAATTTCTTTTTGAAATTTGCAGATCAAACTGAGAAATATTTCCGAAGTTATAGGATTCAATTGTAGTTTCTAGACCCTGGCCCGGTGGAGCATATTGCTGAGCAACAAAATTGTTGGGATTAAAATACGATAAACTGAAGAGCTTGTAATAATAGAATCTGCTGGTATATTTTGTATTTGATGAAGGAATAGCTGTATAAAATACATCCAGACTCTGCGTTTCTTTTTTTATCCTGTCACCCAAATAACCTGGTGCGCTTTTATAAGGATCAGCAACTTTGCCGGGATCTTTTCTCCAGTAATGAGGGAAAGCACTGTTTGATTTTGTAAATTGAAGTGTCACTTCAAGATCACGGTTTCTGAAAACGTCATACATCAATTTTGCCAAACCGCCATAAAACTCGTAATCAGTCTGCTGGGCATGGCCGTCATTTTGTTTGTAATTAAAATTCAGCAGATACGCCAGTTTTTTATATGTATTGCTGTGTATAATATCAGCACTTTTGAATGAGAGCAGTTTGTCAGTGAATTTTAAACTGTCATTAAGCGGATTATAGAAACCATAATTAAGGTTGAGACTTGTAAATGCTTTGTAAGTAGGTTTTTTTGTTATAACATTTACTACTCCGCCGATTGCTGATGAACCGTATAATGATGAAAATGCGCCTTTAACAACTTCAGTGCGTTCTATAATAGAAACAGGAATTAATGACCAAAGCGCACCTTTTGAATCACCCGTGAGTGATGGCCTTCCATCAAGCAGCAGAAGAACGCGGTTGCCAATACCTCCGCCTGCTACATCGCTTGAGCCCCTTATAGATAAGCTTTGGACATTTATTCCGCTTGTTTTAAATATAGTAACTCCCTGAACGTCGCTTAGCACATCATCAAAGGTTAACGGGTTGCGATTCCTGATATCATCCGATGATACAATTGAAATTGATGATGGTGTTTGTTTTAAGGTAAGTTCAGTTTTTGTTGCTGTTACGTTGATCTTATCCGTTTCTATAATTACAGGAGTCAGAAAAATATTGACTGTTTTAACTTCATTTGTATTTACCTGAATCTCTGTTATCTCTTCTTTTTCATAACCAAGTCTGTTGGTTGATATCTTGTATATTCCGGCAGGAATGTTCCTGAATTCAAAATTGCCGATCAGGTCACTGCTTGTTTCTGCCTTAAAATTTACAGCAACTGATTCCGATTCCAGTTTTATTTTTGTATAACTTATCAGGCCGTCGTTTGTAAGATCAATTACTTTACCGGTTATCCTGCCCGTATTGTCTTCGGCGTAACATAAATTCAGAAATAGCAGAATGAAGCACAGCACTCTGCCTGATAATAGCAGAGTGCTGGTGTGAAATGTACTATTTTGAAAAGAGTTCATTAAAATTGAGCTATCTTCTTTGTTGTATCAATCCATGATAAGAAATTGATATTTTCAAGACCAACATCCGATTTCAATGTGTCTCTTGACGGATTTCCCCAACATACGGGACTGCTATTGGTGTCGCAACCTCTTACACCTAATAAATAGACTGAACCTGGTCCATAAGGAATCTTAACGAATGCACTAGTAGTAACATATGCACCCGGACTAAGACCAGTGATTTCATATGTTCCTGTGTAAACATCACCGCTCTTTGTAAGCGTAACTACATCACTGCCGCTTGGGCCGCTGGTAGGTGGCCAACTTGCGTAAACTGACACATCATAATAACTGCTATCATCGTATACTCTGTTTGTATCTACGAATGTAATTGTACCCCTAATTGTACCAGCAGGTACAGTAGTTGGTGTTACAACTGTATCATCACCGCAGCTATTTATTAAAATGCCCACAAAAGCCACAATAACAAATAGTCCCAAATGTTTTAAAAATGTATTTTTCATTTAAATTTATTATTGATTTTTGAAAATAAGTTAATTGTAATTCTTGATACAAAATTAAATATAGATGTCATATTAAAATATGACTTATATCATAAGTCAATAAGATTTTGGTCAGTTTTTATTATATTTTACGTAGAAACAGCAATTTTAGATTAAAACGAGAAAAATGTTATCAAAGTTGGCAATAGCAGCCACAAAAGTCCCTTAATCAGAAAAAATAAAAAACCCTATAACCCGAGTTTTTTAAACTTTTGTTTGAATCCTTCTCTTATCATCTGGATATAACTTCATATGTCTTAAAACTGGAGCTCATCGGTGGTTCTTCACCCTTTTCTTTTGCCAGTTTAATATCTTCAAAACCGCGTTTGTGACCCTCAATAAATTCCGGTGATTTGGTCCATGATTTGAATGTTTCTTCACTATCCCAATGACTTACAATAAGGTAATTGTCGCTGTTATCCTGAGGTTTTAATACTTCCATATACTTGAAGCCGGGCATACGGTCAATTGCGCCCGCACGCGTAGCGAAGAGTTCTTCGAAACGAGGTTTGTAATGATCTTTGCAGCTTATATAATTTATTGCAACAAAATTTTTTTCCATATAGTTTTAGCAGTTATTTTTTTTGATTTTCAAACATAATAATATATATCGGACTAATCAAGTCTAATTAGACTT
>CAZQYL010000260.1:0-3913 GCA_964597425.1 uncultured Ignavibacteriales bacterium
ATCTGTGTATCGTGCTGGGACCAGAAAGACCAGACATCATACACATTCAAAAGAGAGTCCGGTATCAGTTTTGATGAACTGATGAAAATAACCGATAAATTTGGCGGTATCGATAAAACGGAAGCTAAAAAATTAGGTTACGAAATTTTGCCCGGTGATGTATGGATAGAGCAAAAAGTAGATATACTTATTCCATCAGCGCTTGAAAACCAGGTACGCGGCGATAATGCTGTTAAGATAGCCGATACTGTAAAGATAGTTGCAGAAGGCGCAAACGGTCCTACAACACCTGAAGCTGACAAGATTTTCCAGAAAAAAGATATATTCGTTATACCTGACTTTCTTGCCAACGCAGGCGGCGTTACATGCAGTTATTTTGAGCAGGTTCAGTCAAACATGAATTATTTCTGGACAAAAGAAGAAGTACTCACAAAACTTGATACCATCATGTCAGCAGCTTTTGACGCTGTATACGATACAGCGGTTAAAAACAAACTTTACATGAGAGATGCAGCTTATGTAATTTCAATTTCTAAAGTTGCCCACGCCTGCAAAGATAGAGGCTGGCTGTAACTGAAAAATAAACACTGAATTTACAATAGCCGGGGCTTAAACCCGGCTATATTTTTTTATATGATTTTCAATTAAATTTCATGAAAGTTTTCTTCAAACCGATACACTTAAATAATGAACGAAAAAACACAGCCTATTGAACATCTTGTAAGAGAGCTTGAAGAAAGAGCCAAAGAGCTTAACTGTCTTTATAAAATAGAAGACACACTTAATCATTCTGACATTTCTCTTGATGAGGCATTCAATCTTGTAGTCGACGCAATTCCGCCCGGCTGGCAGTACCCGGATATAACACGTGTTAAACTTGAATACAAAGGAAGCACATATACAACAGAGCACTTTTCTGAGAGTATTTGGTTTCAGCGCGCTGATATAAGAGTAAGCGATGAGGTTGTTGGTCATATTTCTGTCTATTATATAAAACCGGTCAGAGATCATGATGAGGGACCGTTCTTAAAGGAAGAAAGAAAATTACTTAACACAATTGCGGAACGCCTCAGCCATTTTATTCTGCATAAGGATACATTCGCGTTTATTTCTGAATTACAGGAAATCAGGGATGTCACTTCGGGTAACTTAAAGCATAAGTGGCAGGTAGTGCTTGATATGCTTTATAAAACCGATAAGCCGCTGTTTAATACGATCATCCGCAAGCTCCTTCATAATTTATGCTGGCAGGAAAACAAGGAGGCACAGAAGCTTTTAAAGGAAGCAGGCATAGAGCAGAAATCGCTGGTAGATGATGATGGCGATACCGTATTTGAAGAAAACAAACCTCTGAAGAAAAAATCTCTTGATAATGCCGTCTTTGTGCAGTCAGTAATTAAGCTTGCAGATGAAAACCTGAGAGATGATGAGATTCTGGCTAAACTTCAAAAATGGATATATGAGGATAAATGCAGCGGACTTGTTAAGGCCGTAGAAACAATGGAAACGTCACTTAACGAAATTTCTGAAGCGCTCAGGAAATATTACCCACTTCTTTCAAATGGCGAGCTCTCTCCTTCAATTGAAAAAGGACTCAAAGTATCTCTTATCCGGAGATTCTTCACTGACCAGACAGAATTTATTTCTATAGCTAAAGAATTTGTAGATATAAATGATTTTTATGACCTGACAGACAGGATAATTCTTCCATCCAAAAGCTACGGCAAACTGGGCGGAAAGTCAGCGGGTATGTTCCTGGCATCCAAGATCATTGCCAAGAAAGCAAAGACATCAGATAGATTCAAAAATATTAAAATACCTAAAACCTGGTTCATTCCGTCTGATGGCATTATGCACTTCCTGCATTACAATGAACTTGAAGAAGTGATCGAGCAGAAATACAAGGATATTGAAGAGATAAGAAGAGAGTATCCTCACATTGTGCAGATCTTTAAGAACTCTGATTTTACCTCGGAGTTCATAAACGGAGTATCGGTGGCGCTTGATGATTTTGGTGAATGTCCGCTTGTTGTCAGAAGTTCAAGTCTGCTTGAGGACCAGTTTGGCGCGGCTTTTTCAGGAAAATATAAGAGTCTTTTTATTGCAAACCAGGGAACAAAAAGCGAGCGATTATCAGCTTTGCTTGACGCTATTTCAGAAGTATATGCATCAACATTCGGACCCGACCCGATAGAATACCGCGCTGAAAGGAATCTGCTTGATTTCCATGAGGAAATGGGAATTATGATCCAGGAAGTTGTTGGCACAAAAATAGGTAAATATTTTATGCCTGCATATGCAGGCGTTGCTTTCAGCAACAATGAATTCCGCTGGTCACCACGCATTAAACGTGAAGACGGTCTCATAAGGCTGGTACCGGGCCTTGGCACGCGCGCTGTAGACAGGCTTGGCGACGACTATCCGATTTTGCTTGCACCGGGACAGCCAAACCTCCGGGTAAATGTATCATTTCTTGAAAAAATAAAATATACTCCGCAGCATATAGATCTTATTGATCTAAATACCAATGAATTTGAAACACATAAGATAAGTACTATAATTAAGGAAACCGGAAATCAATACCCGGGTCTTAAGAGTATGATATCTATCATTAAAGATAATCATGTGACTCAGCCTATGGGTTTAAACGCTGATTACGAGAACGATGATATAATCATTACATTTGAAGGGTTGATCTCGAACAATTTATTTGTACCCCAGATAAAATTCCTGCTTGATACACTGCAGGAAGGAATGCGCTGCCCGGTTGATATAGAATTCGCTTCAAACGGCACTGATTTTTATATATTGCAATGCCGCTCGCAAACCAAATCAAAAGAAATTCAGCCGGACCCGATCCCGAGGGATATTCCACGGAAGAAAGTCGTTTTCACTGCCAATAAATATGTTTCAAACGGAAAAGTACCGGAGATTTCGCACATAGTATATGTTGATCCGCAAAGTTATTACAATATCGGCTCAAGGGAAGAACTTGTGGAAATAGGCAGGGCTGTTGGCAAACTGAATAAAATACTTCCCAAACGAAGGTTCATTTTAATGGGACCCGGAAGATGGGGCAGCCGCGGTGATATAAAGCTTGGGGTAAATGTTACTTATTCAGATATCAACAATACTTCAATGCTAATTGAAATTGCAAAGCAGGTTGGCAATTATACACCTGATCTTTCATTCGGTACACATTTTTTCCAGGACCTGGTTGAAGCTTCTATAAGGTATTTGCCGCTATACCCTGATGCCGAAGATGTGATCTTTAATGAGCCGTTCTTCCGGAAATCGGAAAATATGCTTGAGCATCTTGTACCTGAGTATAAACACCTTGGTGATACTATTAAAGTAATTGATGTAACCCACGCTGCCGATGGACAGATACTACGGGTGCTTATCAACGCGGAGCTTGAAGAGGCAATAGCCTTCCTTGATGAACCGAAAGCAACCAAGGTCACTTCGCTGGATACCAGCGAATACGTTGAGTGGCAGCCAAGCAATTACTGGCAGTGGCGGTATAAAATGGCTGAAAGAATGGCAGAGCTTATTCCCGCTGAAAAGTTTGGTGTAAAAAACTTCTATATTTTCGGCAGTTCTAAAAATGCAAATGCCGGACCTGCAAGTGATATTGATCTGCTGATACATATTGAAGAAAATGCTGATGTAAGTAAGTTAAACCTGTGGTTTGAAGGCTGGAGCCAGTGCCTGAGCGAACTTAACTATCTTAAAACAGGATATACATCCGACGGACTGCTCGATATCCATTACGTTACTGATGAAGATATTGAAAAACGCACAAGCTTTGCCAGCAAAATAGGTGCAATTACTGATCCGGCTAAACAGCTTAAAATTGGAAAGTAAATAGTTGTTCATCCGGTGACTCTATGGTCATCGGATGAACTATATA
>CAZQYL010000261.1:0-3900 GCA_964597425.1 uncultured Ignavibacteriales bacterium
TGGGTAAAACCCGGAACACCGGGAATGGAGCACAGGATAGGCGGTCTAGAAAAACAGCATATCACAGGCAACGTTAGTTATGATACAGCTAACCATGAATTTATGGTAAAATTAAGAGCTGAAAAAGTTAAGAACATTGAAAATTATATACCGCTCGCAGAAGTTGACGGTGACCCCGAGGGCGATCTTCTGATCATTGGCTGGGGAAGCACTTACGGCTCGATTACATCAGCCCGTGAAAGACTTCTTGCAAAAGGCTATAAAGTTTCAAGGGTACACTTAAAATATCTTAACCCAATGCCTAAAAATCTTGGAGATATTCTGAGTAAATTCAAGAAAGTGCTGGTTCCAGAACTGAATCTTGGGCAGTTAAGTCTGCTGCTTAGGGCATATTACCTTAAAGATGTTATAGGCTTCAATAAAGTTCAGGGTCTGCCTTTTAAAGCAAGTGAAATTGAGAAAAAAGTTATAGAATTGTTAACTGAAAAATAATATGGAAACAGAAACAACTACAAACGGTACAATAGAAGGCGCGGCGAAGCCTAAGTTAACAGCTAAAGATTACGCCTCAGACCAGGACGTAAGATGGTGTCCGGGCTGCGGAGACTACTCTATCCTGGCACAGGTACAGCGCGTTATGCCTTCGTTCAATTTACCAAGGGAAAAAACCGTGTTTGTTGCGGGTATAGGATGCTCAAGCCGTTTCCCCTACTATATGGATACTTACGGATTTCATGGAATCCACGGTAGGGCAGCTTCAATCGCATCAGGTTTAAAAATGGCAAGACCTGACCTTGATGTATGGGTAACTTCCGGTGATGGCGACCTTTTAAGTATAGGCGGAAATCACTTTATCCATACTTTAAGAAGGAATCTTGATATTGTTATACTGATGTTCAATAACAAAATATACGGTTTAACAAAAGGTCAGTATTCCCCTACTTCAGAACACGGGAAGATAACCAAATCATCACCTTTTGGTACACTGGAAGAACCATTTAATCCTTTAACGCTAGCATTGGGTTCCGGCGGCTCATTTGTCGCCAGATCAATGGACCGTGACCCGAAACATATGCAGGATACCATTGCAAAAGGCAAGGGACATACTGGAACTGCATTTATTGAGATATTCCAGAACTGTAATATTTATAATGACGGCGCGCATGAATTATATACCGAAAAGGATACCAAGCCTGACCATACAATTTATGTTGAAAACGGCAAACCGTTACTTTTTGGAGCAAAGAAAGATAAAGGAATTAAGCTGAACGGATTCAGACCTGAAATCATTAATATTAATGAAGGCAATAATTCGGTGAACGATGTTATAGTATATGACGAAACTTCAAAAGAGCTTGCAATGATAGTTGCACAGCTTTCTGATTTTAATGATTATCCCGTACCATTTGGTGTTTTATATAAGGTTCAAAAACCTGTTTATGAAGCACAGATGGAAGAACAGATTGAAGAATCAATTGAAAAACTTGGAAAAGGCAGCCTGGAAAAATTGCTTTTTGCAGGCAATACATGGGAAATTAAGTAGATTACATATTAAAAAAAAATTGCAGATTGCAAAAAAAGGCATCCAAATTGGATGCCTTTTTTTCGTTACCACTCTACTTATATTTCTTTTTGGAGATCTTAGCGAGACGATAAAATAAAAAAGCCATTCAGCTATCTGAATGGCTTTTGAAGTTAGTTTTAAATTATTATTTCACCTGCATGCTCTGCTTCATCTTTCCTCTTAAGAAGAGACGCTCACCAACAAGGTAGATAACTGCTACCAGTATTACTACAAGGATTATATTGATCGAACTTGAACTGAGGGATAGACCAAAGAATGAGAGCACGTTGGTAAAGAATCCCTGTATATAATATACCATAGTTTCAAGCCATGAGCTGGAACGCTGCATTGTATCAAAGGCCACGCCGGTCGTTTCATCAGTGTTAACTCCGGCAGATTTTGACATAAAGCCAATTGCGAAAGTGAAAGCGAGCATCATAAAGCTGAAAGAACCGATAATGTACTTCACCACACGGTCGCTTTTCTTTTCTTCCATTAACGCCTTATTTTCGGCGGTGATGCGCTTCATCAGGTGCGATGTAAAATCACCTGATGCTGTGCTGAGCCTGCTCTTGCGCAGCTTCGCATCAATTATTTCATCTATGTATTTATTTTTTTCTCTCATTGTAAATCTCTTTTAAACTTTTTTTAAATCAGTTCCAGAATCTCGGTTTCTGAATATTTCTTCATTAATACTTCCTTCAATTTATCTTTTGCCCTGAAAATGCGGTTCTTGACAGTTCCCAAAGGAAGTTTCAGTGTTTCTGCTATTTCTTCGTGTGAAAGATCATTGATATAAAACAGCGTTAATATTGTTGAATACTTCTCGGGAATTTCTTCAAGATACCTGTTCACAACTTCCTGCATCTGGTTATCAAGCGTCATTCGGTCAGTATCATAAACACCGCTCATCTGGTATTTATCCCTGTCAATTGACATTTCAAAGCTGTTTATATCGGTTACTTCGCCATCATCGTTCTTCTTTGTATCATCAATATTTATCAGGTTAAACGTTTTTGCTTTATGCTTCTTGTAGAAATCAATTGCTGTATTGTAAACTATCCTGTAAAAATAAGTTGAAAACTTGGATCTCTCTTCAAACTGCTTATCGGCAATTGCCCTGAAAGTTTTTATGAAAGCTTCCTGCAGCGCGTCTTCAGCATCCTCGGAGTTCTTCAGAATTCTCATAGCAAGTGTCATAGCTCTATCCTTATACCTGTTGACGATCTCTTCGAACTCATCGATCTTCCCAGCCTGGATCTTCTTGATTATATTCAGTTCCAGATCATTCATGCATGATTCTACCTGCTGTTTTGACACCGGTTTCTTATTTTCACTAAATATAAACAAAAATGTTTTAACTTATTAATTATTAACTGTTAGATACCGTTATTTTTTGGTAGAATCAGCATTTTTAGGCGCTTTAGGCAGATCCTTTTCAGTATTCTTCCCGGTATCAGTACGTTTATCACCGGTTGCATCCTTTTCATCTTTTTCGGTATCGTTCTCGATATCTATTGAAGGACCTTCAATATCATCAAAATCGATCTTAAACTCAAACGAGTCATCCTTTTTAGGCAGTATCTTGGATGCATCCAAAGAAATACTTCCGTTTGTGCTTTCAACCCTTATCGGACTTCCGCCTTTGCCGAGAATGCCGCTTAAAGTTCTCTTTTCTGAATTAACATCGGTAAAAGTAAGATTTTTGAATTTTACTCTGCCATGCACTGTTGAAGCGTTTACATCCGCATCAACATCTTTAAGTCCGCCAATTTTTACATCACCGTTTACTATGCTTATGTTAATGCCTGCTGTCATTGAATCGACATTACAAAGAATTGAACCGTTTACACCCTCAACATCAACTTTACCCTGGCAGTTAAATATATTAATTTTACCGTTCACTGTTTCTGATTTTACGTCACCGGATATTCTTGTAATTGTTGTGGTCCCATTCACGGTTTCAGTGTACACCTTCATATTTGCGGGAATTTTAATATCATAATTAACTTCGGCATTATTGCTCTTTCTGAACATACCTGAGCTGGAGTTGTTTATTTCCGTTTCGATCTTAATCACATCCCCTGTTGAATCTATTTTTATCTTAACATTTTCGATCTGCTTATCCTGTTCATTGTGCTTTACATCTGCAACTATTTCGGCATCTATTTTGATCATGCCCGTTGTATCATTACTGTTTGATACATTTATCCTGCCGTTGATATTTTCGATATGAATTGAAGTTTTGTCGTTCCCGTTTAAGGTATATTTTACGTTTTCTTTCTTTTCAACTCTTTTCTTCAGCAGGCTGCAGCCGTTAAACCCGATAAGCATCG
>CAZQYL010000262.1:0-3872 GCA_964597425.1 uncultured Ignavibacteriales bacterium
TGTTTTATTGCTTGCAAGCATCTTTTTAAAACTTTCAACTGCGGCAATTGCTGTTTCAAAATGTGAGAGTTCATATAACGCCATAAGGCTAAGCATCTTCACATCAATTTTATAAAAGATCTGCGATGTGCGTACTTTTTGCAGATGATTAAGGGTTTCTCCAAAGTTCCTTTTTTCGAAATTGAGCTGTGCCATTGAAAGTTCTACAATACTCTGGCGGTCTTTCTTCTGAAGCTCATCCCTGTAATCGTGAATGAATCTTTCTGCCCAGTCAAATTTTCCCGCTTTAAGCGCTGATAGATAAATGTTACGGTACTTCATTACAGTCATTGGTGCCTGTTTTGAAGGTTTATACATATCGTTCTTCAGCTCATAATCATATGTTTCATGCAGGTCATTGTAGAACTCCAGCTTTCCTGAGTTGATCTTTTGTGCGATAACTGATTCAAGCAGGTGCAGCAGATGCTGAAATTCAATTTTTGTCAATCTTTCTTTACTGCTGAAAAGCAGCTCCTTGAATGATATGTAAGCTGAATTATCATTCACATTTAAATTGCATAACATTGCATAGTAAAGCAATTTTAAATGAATACTGTGCTCAATGTTGTTGGTTTCCATGTAAGCCAGTACTTTATTCATATCAAGGTTCTTTATCACACTATCCAAAAGGTTCACTTCAGAACTTACGTTAAAAGAAAACTCGTTTATCCTGTTATTTATTGAGAGCCTTAATAGATGTTTTAGGAAATAATGGATCAGGTATTCACCGGATTTTAGAATATGTTCTGTTGCTTCGGCCTGCCTGTTATTGATTATAGCATTGGTGAATTTTTCTTCCTCCATTCTGTAAAGGAGCAGGTGAAGTTCTTTAACCGCTTCAGGATTATCTCTTGCAAGCAGTTCAACTGCCGATGTCTCCTTTTCAAACAGCTGGCCCGCATCGCGGGTTGTAAGATTTGTAATAAGCATCAGGGTTTTTTCAAATCTTTCTCTATCCAGCATATCATGAGCAAGGAATTCTCTTTCAAGCTTAAAAAGCTCTGTGTTGAGATTCTTCATAACCTGGTCGTTGTAAGGTTTGCCTTTAAACAGTTTATTGTATAGTCTTTCCTTTGCAATACTCTTCGAAGTGAAGCCCGGGTGATCCTTTTTTAATTCATCAAAGAGTTTAACAACTCTGGTATTTTTATTAAAGTACGGAGACCTGACAAAATCACCGAAACTTCTGATTTCTTCAGGAGAAAATGAGGAAAGCAATATTACTGATTTACTTTTGTGCATATGATGAATTTACCTTTTCTAAAGTTACTTTTTGCGGAGCCCAAATTCAAGGTAATTGCTTAATAATATAATATTTAACCGGAACAATGATACAGAAAAACAGAGATTTCGGTATTACTGTAAACTTTAAATATCCCTTTTGGAATAAACGGTTATTTTTGGGGTCATCCTTCACCGCTTAAGTTATTCAAATACAAGTATATATACAACAATATTGCATTTTATTGTTGGGTTTTAATACATCTGCAGTATTATTATTTCGTTTTCATTTCTTTTTTTCCCTTGCTGCACCTGGATATATTTGCATTGTCTGAACTAAACAGGAATGAAAAAGAAAAAAAATGTACTGCCAAAGAGCAGAAGGTCAACTGAAAGGAAAAAAGAAAACTCTTCACTACTAAGCAGTGATATTCTGATAAACAGACTCCTGGAACCTTACTTTGAACAGGAATATGAAATATTTCCGGGTCTTTTGAAAAAAGAAAAAATTAATCGTAAACATATAAAACAAATCAATAAAAAGGAAAAAAAATGAAAAAACTTAAATTCTTAATTGCTGCACTTGTCTTTACTGTCGTATCAGTTTATGCTCAAAGTGATGCGACAAATGAATCAAAATTCAATCAAAACCCGCACAGAAATGTTTCACCCAATGAAATTTCTGTGGAAAAACCTGGGACCCGGAATATGATCCCTTCTGATTTACTGAACAGCTATAACTCTGCTATCGATAGCAGGAATTCAGAACTTAAAAAAAGTACCTCCGAAGAAATTGAGAAGTATTTAACTAAGGCTGAATTTACCGGTGAACCGATCGATGTTCAGATAACCAAAGATCTTAATCCGCCATTCATTAATGACTGGTATGGCTCTGATATACAGGTTACAAATTCCAATGTAGCTGTTGCTGGCGGCTACAGGCAGCTTGATCTGAAAAAAGGAGAAGATGGATGGATGTACCTCGCTGTAAACAGGCGCGGTGTTCCCGGAATTAACGGACAGATCACTGTTTACCGCTCAAGCAATGGCGGTGCGGAGTGGAGTACAGTAGCTAACATTACTTCAATTACAGGATATTTCGGGTCATTAACAATGCTTGTTGAAAGCAGAAATGAAAATGTACCTGATTCAACCAGGATACTGGTATATGCTACACTAAGCGCTAACTCAAACCTGAATGATGCATACCTTGTATGTTCTTCATTCAGAAGAGACGGTTCGGCTTCAAACTTTTTCAATGTTGCTAATCCTTCTGCGGGCAACCGTTTTGTTTATCCATCTGCATGCAGTGATGGAATGTTCTGGTCAAGCCTTACATTTATGCACGTAATCTTGAGAGAGGAAAGCAATTCAGGCGCCTACATTGCAATGCATCATTTCCGTTCAAATTCATGGGGTGCTTCACATACGGTCGGCACAAACAGCAATAACGCTTTCGAAGACAGGTATCCTTCTGCTGCATTTTCAAATGAAGTAGGAAGTGATTCAGTTTACTTTGCGGTTGAAAGGGAAGTAGCCAATAACGAACACGAAATAAGGCTGTTCGCAACTATGGAAGTACCTACAAATACTTTCAGTATCAGGTATATCACAGATGCAGCACCCGGAACAATTTATGAAAGACCGGCAATAACTATCCAACAGAGGAATTTTTCACTTCCGCAGAGGATACTTGTTACATGTACCAAGAATGACAGGGCTGTTTATCATTACTCGACCGATGGCGGAGCACTGTGGAATATAGATTTTGGTCTTGGGCTCGGTTCAATGCCTGTTGATTATACTTCATGCAGTTCAGATACATCCACGGCAAACGGAAAAGATTTTATCTCATCCTTTGTTGATCTTAATGGTGATTCAGTAACTGTCAGACATGGTGAGCTTGGTAATTTAGGTACACCTATGTATAAAAAGAACGGTGTAGCAAGCACTGGTACACTTGCACCTGTTTCAGCAATTTATTCCGAAGGAAATATAAAATATGCCGCGTTTGCATATGCAGGCCTTGGACCTGCAGGAGTATACTACAATATGGAATCTTTGGTGACGGGAATTACACCGGTCTCAAATGAAGTTCCCAATGCATTCAATCTTGAACAGAACTTTCCTAATCCGTTTAACCCGGTAACTAATATTAAATTCGCAGTTGCAAAAAACGGATTGGTTACTTTGAAAGTTTACGATATTTCCGGCAGGGAAGTAGCTCAGCTGGTAAATATGGAGCTTAATGCAGGTACTTATAACTTCGATTTCAACGCGTCGCATCTTTCAAGCGGAATATATTTTTACAGATTAACCACTAACAATTATACCGATACTAAAAAAATGGTATTGGTTAAATAAACAAACCCCAATTGATTAAAAGGCGGATAATTATATCCGCCTTTTTTATTTTCCGAGATTAAGAAATAGACAATTATCATAATATTATCTAAGCGTAATCATAGAAATTTATAATACATTAATGGTATTTTAAAATAAATTACTTAAAATACCATGAAGTCAATAAACAGGTTTTTTTATTTTATTGCCTTAATCAGTCATTGTGTTTTTTCAGGTAGTTTTACGGTAAACAATGTAACACAGTTTCA
>CAZQYL010000263.1:0-3865 GCA_964597425.1 uncultured Ignavibacteriales bacterium
GTATTTTTATTCACTCATTACAAACGAGTTTACCCAAACAAAAAAGATGGTGGTGCTGAAATGAAAAAGACAATTATAGTATTACTTTTTATTTTATCTCAAACTGCATTATTCTCCCAGGGCGGCTGGGAGGTAATTTATACCGGTGAATATGTTTATGGCTCTTATTATAAAGATATTTCGTTTTTCAATATACAAACCGGCTGGGTGTTAACACAAAGCAGCGTAAGAAAAACTACTAATGCCTGTCAAAGCTGGATAACTCATAACATATCCCACAATAACAATAGTTCAATGAAGTTTTTTCAATTCCTCAATCAGGATACTGGATGGGTTTTTGAAGATAAGTACATTATTTTTACTTCAAACAGCGGAGCTAACTGGATAACAGTTGATTCAACTGCCTCCGCCGTGAAGAGTTTCTATTTTAAGGACCGTTATAATGGATGGTACTGCGGAAACAGCGGGATGGTGAAAAAAACTACCAACGGCGGATACAACTGGGTCAGTTTAAACTCCGGGACAACTAATAATCTGAACTCAATAGCTTTTGCAGATAATAATTTCGGCGTTTGCGGAGGTGATTGGGGTACGATCCTCTGGACTACTAACGGCGGGCAGAACTGGAATCAGTTTACAGATATTTATACGGGATTTTTTACTAATGTGAAGTTCTTTGGTAACCAGGACTGCCTGGTTACCGGGACAGGTGGGATTTTCTACCGCACTACAAATCATGGAATGAATTGGATGCCCCATTTTACCAGTTATTCAGTTATTAATACTATTGAACTAGATCCGGCGGGATCTGCTTATTTTCTGGGTGCGCCCTTTTCATTCCTGAAATCTACCAATAACGGCAATAACTGGAATCAGCTTGCAGCAGATGGTCTTTTTACGCAGGTTTATTCCGCATCAGTTACGCCCGCAAGTACGTTCTGGTGCGCTGCTGATAGCGGTATTATTTTTAGATCCTACAATAATGGCAATAATTGGGAGATCGCATACAGGGAATATCTCACCAAAGAAGATCTTAAGTCAGTTTATTTTACAAACGAATTGACAGGAATTGCAGTTGGTTCCCATGGCGTTATGCTTGTTACAACCAATGGCGGCTTAAACTGGAGTTACCGAAGTCTCGGAAACGAAAATTCTTTGAAATCTTTGCAATTTGTTAACAATTTTACAGGATATGCCGGAGGCACTCAGGGTTACCTTGGAATTGTACTTAAGACAATGGATTTCGGTTCGAGTTGGCAGCCAGTTTACCGGGATTCAGTGGGAATTAATTCTATCCACTTCCTTAATCCTAGTACGGGATGGGCAGCAGGCACTAATGGAGCTTTTATTAAAACAACTGATGCAGGGAATACGTGGGTTAAAACTTCAATTGCAACAACTCCTTCTATAAGCTATATAAATGATATATTATTTATCAATGAAAATACGGGTTTTATAGGCAGTAACGGAATGTTCAAGACAACAAACGGCGGCATAAACTGGTACAGGGTCTCAATATATACCACACAGACACTGCAGTTAATAGGAATTACCGGATTTGCTATTACCTCAGCACCCGGAAACTTCCTTAAATCAACCAACCTCGGAGAAAACTGGATAAGCTATCCAACCGGGGCAAGTTATAGAGGTGACCTGTTCTTCATAAATGCTGAAACCGGATGGATAAATTCTCCCAGCATAATCAGAAAAACTACCAATGGAGGCATGAACTGGAGCATTCAGAATACAAGCAGCAATTCAATCCCTGCAAACTCTATTTTTTTTATTGATGAGGACCGCGGCTGGGTTGTTGGCAATTACGGAAGTATCATGAGAACGACAAACGGCGGTATTGGCATTACTCCAATTTCAACTGAAATACCCGTGCAATTTAATTTACAGCAGAATTATCCTAATCCGTTTAACCCGGTTACAAAAATCCGATTCAGTATCCCGGCTTTTGCAGAGACGACCCGTCGCGATATCTCACTTAAGATTTACGATATACTCGGCAAAGAGATTGCTGTTTTGGTAAACGAAGAATTACAGCCCGGAACTTATGAGCTTGAATGGAACGCGTCACATTTCTCGAGCGGTGTGTATTTTTATTCACTCGCAACAGGAAACTTTGTTCAAACAAAAAAGATGGTGGTCATAAAATGAAAACAATAACTTTACTGATACTGTTTTTGTCATTTAATACATTATCGCAGTCACTTGCCCCAGTTCAGAACATCTTTATGCAGGGCAATAACATAAATGCAGTATTCAGAACTGATGGCTATTTCAATTATGATAAAGTGACCTTCACAAGCGGCGCAGCCGGTTTTATTTGGCCTGCAGCATCTACTCAGCGATTGACCGCCATATTTGCAACAGGAATATGGATTGGCACAAAAGTAGGTCCCCAGCGTGAATTGAGACTTGCTGCATCAACATATAATTCTCATTATTCACCCGGCAATATCCCTGTTATCGGAGAAGTACCGCCATCATCTGTTTGCAACGACCCCTCGTGGCGCGGGTATTATGTTCATCTGAATGATCAGACTTTATTTAGCGGGGGTACAAGATATAAGATGGCAGGAGGCAGGCAGTACACCTTCAATTATGATTCCTGGGCAAGCTGGCCCGTTCAGAAAGGAGCGCCTTATGTTGAAGTGAACGGAATACCCGGTTACCAGCCTGCATGGGATGGCGACAGACCGGGCATAGGCAATGGAATGACAGCAAGACCTGAAGAGCTGTTGTTTATGGTTTATATGGATTATACCAATTGTACAAATAATATTCACACAAGTGAAACAAGCTTACCGGGTGGTTCTTTGCCACTTGGTGTTGAAATTCAGCAGATCACTTTCAACTTTAATTGTTTCCCGATGCGTGATATGTATTTTGTAAAATACAGAATAATCAATAAAAGTTCTTTGCTATGGGATAGCACTTATATTGGTATTTGCAGTGATTCCGACCTTGGTGATGCCAATGATGATGTAACCGGCTGTGATACATTAAGAAATCTGGGTTTTGTTTATAATTTTGATAATGAAGATGTTGATTATGGTACAAATCCTCCCGCAGTTGGTATCAGGCTGCTGCAAAGTCCTTTAAGATTCACAGGAAATAACAGTGATACCTCAAAACTTCCATATGATACATTGATAGGTTTTAAAACAATTGGGATGAGTTCACATATGTCATTTAAAAATAACGGACCCTGCTATTCAGATCCTTCTGATGCAGTAACAGCATACAATCTTTTATCCGGTTTTAATGGATGTGGTGAACAATTGATAAATTGGGTAACCGGTCAGCCAACAAAGTTTCTTTACAGCGGCAATGCATGTCAGCGAAATGGATGGTATGACAGTACTTCCCAGGATGTGAAGAATTTCATTGGTTCAGGTCCATTTATTATGAATTCCGGTGATACGCAAATAGTTATGACTGGTTTCATGATAACCCGTGCCGGGGGAAATAATCTACAGAATGTGTGTGCGCTGCAAACACTTTCTGATTCAGCAATAGCAAATTACTACAACGATTTCCGCACATGCGTGCCAATTGGAATTGCACCGATAAGTACTGAAATTCCCAAAAAATTTGAACTGTTTCAGAATTACCCAAACCCGTTTAATCCAATGACAAAGCTCAAATTCCACATGCCAAAATCCGGCTTTAGTAAACTTGTTGTATTTGATGTTACCGGAAAAGAAATATTGATACTTGTTAACGAACACCTCAAACCCGGCACTTATGAAATCGACTGGAACGCAGCTAATTACCCAAGCGGGGTGTATTTTTATTCACTCATTACAAACGAATTTACCCAAACAAAAAAAATGGTAGTGTTAAAGTAACCCTG
>CAZQYL010000264.1:0-3859 GCA_964597425.1 uncultured Ignavibacteriales bacterium
ACATCCGGCATTCTTTTGCCGTCAATTTTGCGCAGCGTCCAGTATTCCTTGGTTTCATCAGTGGGCCTGTAATACAGGTCATTTAAATGAACAGGTGTTTCTGTAAAAAGGTAACTGCAAATCAACTGAACTCCTGCCGGGTCACCGCCGCCATTCATACGCAGGTCGAATATTATTGCATCTGTGTTTTCAAGGAATTTCATAACTGAAGCAACTGTTTCTTTTGAATAATCAGGTGAAGCGAAATTCCTGAAATCAACATACCCAATGTTACCGGGTAGTCTTTCCACTTTTTTGAATCCGTAGTTTTCCTTCTTCATCATTTCGTTCCAGTGTTTCTCATCATCCGGATCACTGCCCTTTTTTTCCTGCTCCATAAGCCGCTTCGCGTCCTCGGGAGAAAATCGCACACGTATGTGTTTATCGTTACTAACTGACTGCAGATCGGCGGTTAATGTTTCGGCAAACTTCATCGGGTCATCAATGCCGTCATAGCTGCCTGCGGCAAGATTTTGTTTGATGAGGTCCCCCATTTTTTTTGCAAGGTCCGGGAAGATGTAATTCTCATCCAGCAGACTAGATATCTTTTTAACTGTCTGCTGTTTAATTTTTGAATCAAACGTGAAATTAACTGGTCCATCCTGCTGCGCAAAAGATATCTTTGCCGCTATCACGAATCCGATAAATAAGATGAATATTTTTAGTTTAAGCATTTATATAACTCCTTATGTATAATTTTATATTAATATGACGTTTCATCAATTGATAAGGTTGCATTGTTAATTCAGTTTTAATTCCATTTTGATAGTAGAACGGGCATACTTGGAATTATGATTTTCTGTAAGTATAAATCCAAGTTTTTTGTATAACTTCATTGCGGCGATCAGTTTAACATTTGTTTCAAGGAACAGAATTTTGGCATTCTTTTCTTTTGCAAGCCTTATGATCTCTTCGGCAAGCTTTTTACCAATTTGTTTGCCCTGGACTTTTTCAGTTACTGCCATTTTTGCAAGTTCATATTCGCCATCTCTGTACTTCAAAAGAGCGGCAGTGCCGACAATCTCACCTTTGTATGAAGCAAAAATAATTTCCCCGCCTCTGGCAAGTATCTCTTCTTCCGGATTCAGGAGAAGTACTTTATCTTCATTTTCAATTGTAAAATATTTATTCAGCCATTCATAATTCAGTTCTCTGAATTTATCTTTAAATTCGGGTTTGTATGCCAGAATTTCAATTCTATCAAACTGTTCCTGTTTAATTTTTTCGCTTATCCTGTGATACATATCTTTTTCATCGAGCGCGTTTTCAAGTTTGCTTATTATATACATCATATCAAAACCTGTTTCAGCGAAAAGATCTTTTACAGCGTTTTCGAATCCGCGCCAAATTGGCTTTAACTCACCGATCATTTCAAGTCCTTTTGGTGAGAGCGCAAGTAGTCTTTTCCTTGTATCAGTTTTATCTTTTATTACTTTTACCAAACCCCTTTTAACAAGGATATTTGCTATCTGTGTAACAGCCGGCTGTGTGTAACCAAGTTCAGCTGTGATCTCAGTAATTGTTAGGGGAGATCTTTGGCTTAAGAGGTAAAACATAGTGAACCACCGTGGTTCAAAGTCAATATTCTGCTTCTGGTAAATTTTAGCCCCGTCCTGAATGAACCGGTCTGTGAGTAATCTTAATCTTGTTCCGAATGCAACTTCGCCCAATTGTTTTAAAAATTCCATATTTAGTAATTAATATATATAAGCACTTATATAAATATAATATGTTAGTTCTGAAATGTCAAGGGAATAGTTTAAAAACAGTGAAATAATGGGATTTTTGGCTGTTTTTTTACAAAATTTATTAGTATCCTTGTAAGTCAAAAATTATAGATTTTCTTACCTGAAATTCCCCAATTTAGACGCAAATATCACTCAAAAATTTACAATTAAACAAAGAAACAGGAAATAACTTGAAGAAACTTGTTCACAATGAAAAGATACGTAATATTGCTATAATAGCTCACGTTGATCATGGTAAAACCACACTTGTAGATCACATGTTCAGGCAAAGCGGTATGTTCCGCGAAAACCAGGAAGTAGCCGACAGGGTAATGGATAATATGGACCTTGAGCGCGAGCGCGGCATCACAATATCGGCTAAGAATTGCTCGGTGTTATGGAATGGTGTTAAGATCAATATACTTGATACTCCGGGTCACGCGGATTTTGGCGGCGAAGTTGAGCGCGCATTAATGATGGTCGACGGCGCAATCTTGCTTGTCGATGCATCCGAGGGTCCGCTTCCGCAAACAAGATTTGTTTTAAAGAAAGCATTAACTTCAGATAAAAAGATTATTGTTCTGATAAATAAGATCGACAGAAAAGACGCACGTGCCAAAGAAGTGCTTGATGAGATCTATAATTTGTTTATGGATCTTGATGCCACCGAAGAGCAGATCGAATTCCCAATACTCTACGCTATTGGCAGAGAAGGAATTGCGCAGAATACGCTTGAAGGCAAAGGAACTGATCTTGCTCCGCTGTTTGATAAGATAATCGAAATGATACCGGGGCCTCAATATGATGAAAATGAGCCGCTGCAGATTCTGGTCTCTGATCTTGATTACTCGGACTACATAGGCAGACTTGCTATAGGCAGAGTTGCCAACGGTAATGCGCATATTAATGATTCACTGGTATGTATTGGCGATGACGGTAAACTGAAACCTCTTAAGATCACCAAGCTTCAGGTATATGAAGGATTGAAGCTTAAGGAAGTTGAAAACGCTGAACCCGGTGAAATTGCTATTCTTTCCGGAATTGAAGATGTTCACATTGGTGATACTATATGCAGTAAAGATAATCCAAAACCCTTGAAGAGAATAATGGTCGATGAGCCTACAATTTCAATGGTGTTTGGTATCAACACTTCACCATTTGCGGGAAAAGATGGTAAGTATGTACAGTCAGCCAAGCTTAAAGAAAGACTGATAAAAGAAACCCTGAGAAATGTTGCATTAAAAGTTGAAGTAACTGAAAACGCGGATACTTTTATTGTTAAAGGCAGAGGTGAGTTCCAGATGGTTATCCTGATAGAAACGCTGCGCAGGGAAGGCTACGAAATGTCAGTGGGCAGACCCCATGTTATATACAAAGAAAAAGATGGCAGGAAAGTTGAACCTATAGAACATTTATTCATTGATTGCGAAGAGACTTTTGTTGGTGTTGTTACCGATAAGCTATCACAGCGCAAAGGCAGAATGGTGAACCTGGTTAACCACGGTACAGGAAGGGTAAGGCTTGAGTTCACAATTCCCTCACGCGGTTTGATTGGCTACAGGAATGAATTCCTGACGGATACCAAAGGTACCGGTATTATGAACTCATATCTTGAAAGCTACGAAGAATACCGCGGTGATTTCCCGATACGAACCACAGGTTCGCTTATATCCGATAGGCAGGGCGAAACCACAGGATATGCGCTGTTTAACCTTGAGCCGCGCGGAACGCTGTTCTGCTCACCCGGCGAAGCGGTTTATGAAGGTATGATAGTTGGGGAGCATAACAGGGATAATGATCTGAATGTGAACGCCACCAAGCCCAAAAAGCTTTCCAATATGCGCGCATCAAGCAAGGACGAGAGTATAATACTTACACCGGTTGCGCCTATGACACTGGAAAAAGCGATCGAGTTCATAAATGATGATGAAATAGTTGAAGTAACACCAAAGAATATAAGGTTAAGGAAGTCCGTGCTTTCAGCTCAGAAAAGGCAGTCAGGCGGTAAGGCTTAACATTAACCAAACATACTACAAAAAATCTTAACTTTTCTGTATAAATTAATTGTAAACTTTATTAAATTACGAGATTAT
>CAZQYL010000265.1:0-3836 GCA_964597425.1 uncultured Ignavibacteriales bacterium
ATGGTGATATCGAAAAAGCTATTGAATACTTAAGAAAAAAAGGCGCTGCTACTTCCCAGAAAAGAAGTGACAGGGTTGCAAAAGAAGGACTCATTTACGCAAGAGTTAATGAAGCAAGAAACGAAGCTGCAATAGTTGAAGTGAACTGCGAAACTGACTTTGTTGCCAAAAGCGATACTTTTAATGAGCTTGCAAAAACTGCTGTTGAAGCGGTATTCGCGGCTAAATCAGGTGATGTGAACGCGCTTTTAGGCGCAGCAGCGGCAAACGGAAGCACAATCCAGCAGGTTATTGATGGTACCACTGCAAGCGTTGGTGAAAAAGTTGAGTTCAAACGCGCTGCTTTCTTTTCATCTGCAGATGGATTTTTCTGCGATTACAATCATTTAGGCAACAAAGTTGCTTCACTTATAGAAATAACCGGTAAAGTTACCGATGAAGGTGTTACATTAGGCAATGATCTTGCGATGCAGATCGTGGCTATGAAACCCATTACTATAGATAGAAGCGGTGTTAGCGCTGAGATGATTGAGAAAGAAAAAGAAATTTATAAAATTCAGGCTATCAATGAAGGCAAACCAGAGAACATTGCTGATAGAATTGCTACCAATAAGGTCGAAAAATTCTATGAGGAAAACTGCCTGGTTGAGCAGGAATTTGTTAAAGAGTCCGGCAAAACAGTTAATGATGTTATCAAAACTGTTTCAGGTTTGGCAGGAAGCGAATACAAAGTGAAAGCAATGGTCCGCTACCAGCTTGGCGAAACAATAAGCGCATAAATAATATTTTTAAGCAGGCTTAAATCATTTTAAGCCTGCTTTTTTATACCCTGAAAGAAATTGGCTGCCAAAAAAGAACTAAAATACAAACGGGTACTGTTGAAACTGAGCGGAGAGTCGCTCAGCGGAGATGCCCATACAGGGATTGACGTTAACATTCTAAATTACCTTACCGCAGAAATAAAAAAAGTATATGATCTTGGAGTTGATGTAGGGCTCGTAATAGGAGGCGGTAACATTTACCGAGGACTATCTGCGCAGGCACAGGGCATTGATGCTGTTACGGGTGATTATATGGGAATGCTCGCGACGATCATCAATTCACTTGCCCTGCAAAACTCGCTGGAAAAAGCAGGAATGCCCACAAGGCTGCTTTCAGCCATTGATATGAATAAAATTGCTGAACCGTTCCTGAGAAGAAGGGCAATGCGCCATTTTGAAAAGCGCAGGATCGTTATTTTCGGTGCAGGTACGGGGAATCCGTATTTTACCACTGATACAGCCGGTGCACTCAGGGCTCTAGAGGTCTGTGCCGAAGTAATATTAAAAGGCACAAGGGTAGATGGCGTTTATGATACTGACCCTGAAAAGAATAAGGATGCCGTGATGTATGAAAATATCACTTTTGGAGACGCATTGAATAAGAACCTGAAAGTTATGGATATGACAGCTTTTGCTTTATGCAGAGAGAACAATATTCCTATTATTGTCTTCAATATGAACAAAGAGGACAATTTTAAAGATATCGTTCTTGGTAAAAAAGTCGGTACTTTTGTGCATAATTAAGCTGTGTATTGACTGTATTTTTTCTTGTTAATATTCACTATTTTTATAAGCAGTAAGTTTAAAATTTATACAGTAATTATATGATCAAAGATATAATCAAAGAAACAGATATTAAGATGCACAAAGCTTCAGAGCATTTGCGCAATGAACTCATCAGGATAAGAACAGGCAAAGCCACTACAAACCTGCTTGATGGAATTAAAGTAGATTATTACGGCACTTTAACACCGCTCAGCCAGGTCGGAAATTTAAGCACTCCTGATATTCATACCATCACTGTTCAGTGCTGGGATAAAACAGCAATGCCTGCTGTTGAAAAAGCGATCTTAAACTCAAACCTGGGGTTAAATCCTATAAATGACGGCAACGTAATAAGGATACCCATCCCTACCTTGAACGAAGAAAGAAGAAAAGAACTTGTAAAGCTTGTTAAAAAACACGCTGAAGACGGTAAAATTGCAGTCCGCAATGTCAGACGCGATGAAATTGAAAGATTAAAAAAGGCCGAAAAAGACGAGCACTTTTCTGAAGACGACCGTAAACACGCCGAAGGCGAAATCCAGAAACTAACCGATAAGCATATAAAAGAAATAGACCTTTTAGTTGTTCAAAAAGAAAAAGAAATAATGGAAGTTTGATCTCTTTTCACCCGGGATCAATTCCGATTTTAAATGAAATATTTTTGGTCTATAATTTATAGTTTCCTTTTCCTGCCCGTATTCTGGCTGGGTGCAAGATCTTTGTCCCTGTTCAACAATAAATTAAAGGCAGGTTTCAAAGGAAGAAAAGGACTGTTTAAATACCTTAAACCCAAGGTATTAACTCTTGATCCTTTGAAGAAGAATATACTTATTCACTGCGCATCGCTTGGAGAGTTTGAACAGGCTAAACCTATTATTGATGAGCTTGATAAAACCGATAAATACAATTTTATCATCTCGTTCTTCTCACCTTCAGGATTCAATCACTCAAAAATTGATACACCGCTTAGATCAAAAATTATAAAAACATATCTTCCTTACGATACTCCGCCTGCAGTAAAGAAATTTATTGATATTATAAATCCCTCAGCGGTAATTTTTATAAAATATGACCTCTGGATGAACCTTCTTAAGGAGCTTAAAGAGCGCAATACATATACAATGGTAGTTAACTCTGCATTTGACCTGCGCCGCTTTAAGTGGAAATTCCCTGTAAGCCTCTCATACAAGAAAACAATTTACGAGTTTGTTGATATTATCGGTGTAACTGATGAAGAAGACAGGCTCCACTTCAGGAAACTTATGAAGGGTACTGATTCTGAAATTGTAGTGTTTGGTGATACAAAATACGAACGCATCAGCAAAGCCAAGGAAGTATCAAGCGATAAGCTGCTTATAAACGGGAGCGTACTTACAGATAAAAATGTATTTGTTGTTGGAAGCTCATGGGATAAAGATGATGATGTAATTTTCCCGGTGATAGATAAGATAAGTTCAAACGGACTTTCAGAGGAGTTATCGCTTGTTACAATATTAGCTCCGCATGAACCCACTGAAGATACACTTGATCAGATTGAATATGATATACACGAAAAATACCCGCATATTAAAAGTATAAGGTACTCAGAGTTGAATAAATATGCCGGCGAAAATTTGATCATTATAGACTGCATTGGTATATTAATGGGACTTTATAAATACGCGCACGTTGCGTATGTTGGCGGCGGTTACCAAACCGGAATGCATAATGTACTTGAGCCCGCCGGTTACGGGATACCCGTAATGTTCGGCGATGAGAAACTTTCCGAAGATGCGGAGCATCTGATTAAAAATGGCGGGGGAATTGCGGTAGAGGATTCCAAAGAGCTGTTTAAATCACTGGTAAACCTGCTCCGCAAAAATGAATACAGGTTTGAAGTGGGTAAAAAATCGCTTTCAGTGTTTGACCGCAAGAACGAAGCCTCAAAAAAAATAGCTGAAGTAATCAATAATCAGATACAATAATGATTTAGTATTACAGACATTCCTGTCTGTGGTTAAATAATTTTCAATTTATGTTCGATCGCACAAAATTTTTCGATGAATCACTTAACGAGAGCGCTGAAACCAAGCTTGCTATACTAAAACATTGCCGGGAGGATGTTTATAAGGCAATTGATATTATGAATGATAGCATAAAAGCCGGCGGAAAGATACTGTTCTGCGGCAATGGCGGCTCCGCCGCTGATAGCCAGCACCTGGCAACGGAGTTCATCATACGACTTTCACACGATATTAAACGCCCCGCAAT
>CAZQYL010000266.1:0-3831 GCA_964597425.1 uncultured Ignavibacteriales bacterium
AAGAATTCATAAATTGTTTTACATTTTAACGGAGGTACTATGGTTACCGATAATATAGAGATCCTGCAGGATACAGGATACGGTGCGACAGAGCTAAAGAAAACATACCAGAAGTTTCTGCAGCGCGGACTTGTTTTTGCTATTTTGATCCATGGCTTTATAATTGGTACTTATTTATTTGCCAATTACATCAGCAAAATGGAAGAGCAGAAAAAAAACGATATTCAGCAGAGGATAATTAATGTGAGCGATCTTGAACCGCCGCCATCTGCTACTGATGAAGAAGAACCGCCTCCGCCAAAAATTGAGGAACCGCCTGTAGCTCCGCCTAAAGATCTTACAGCTTTAACACCTGAACCGGTGGCAAAAGATAAAGCTGAAGAACAGACAATTAAAACCCAGCAGGAACTTGAAGAAATAAAGGCTCCTGTAGGCAATAATGATTCAGGCAAGTTTCAGTACACAGGCAACGTAAAAGTTGAAGAAAAGAAAATTGAAGAGAAGATAGAGAAGAAGGAAAAAGTTGTTGAAGAAAAAACAGTATTCCAGTCTTTTGAAGTTGAAAAAGCACCGGAGTGCGTAAACCTTTCTCAGGTAAGATCTTCAATGAAATATCCTGAAATTGCAAGAGAAGCAGGCATGGAAGGAAGAGTAACCGTTAAGGTATTGGTAGGTCCCGATGGAAATGTAATAAAGGTCGGTTCAGTAAGCGGACCTGATGTTTTTCATGATGAAGTAAGAGATAAAGCAAGCGACCTTCAATTCACACCGGGTCTGCAGAACGGAAAACCCGTTAAAGTATGGGTAACAGTTCCGTTTAACTTTAAGCTGAAATAATTATAGATGCTGCTTTTCGAAACGGGAAGCAGCATTATTTTTAAAGTAACTTCTTTCAGCTTTTAATTGATGCGAATATATTAATTGAAAGTATATAATTATGTAACAATAGGAATTTCCCTCATCTTTTTGGTGATGGGAATTCTTATTTTAACAGGTGCCTATAACACGGGCGAGCTGTTTAAGAATAACGAGTTTTTCCGCTGGATATTCGGGGGGATACTGGTTGTATACGGAATTTTCAGGGCCTACAATGCGTACTTAAAAATGCAGAACCAGGGCAGAAAACTAAGATACTACGATCAGGACGAAGAATAGAACAAAATCCTCACAAAATCTGTTTAAAATGATATGAAAGCAGAACTGAAAATAATACTGTTATTTGCCGCACTTTTTAGTGCATTTGCATTTAACGCATGTGATTACACTGTTAAAAAATCAACTTCAACCACCGGTGAGCTTACCGTAGGTGTTGATGAAGGTATTTCTCCCGTGGTGCAGGAAGAAGCATCTGAGTTTATGAGGCTGAATAATGAATCCAAGATCACCCTTAATATTAAAACAACAAAAGAAGTTATAGCGGATCTTAACAACGGAACATATAAATCAGTGGTTGTTGGCAGAGAGCTTACAAAAGAAGAAGCTGATATTTTTGCCAATAACAAAATTGACCTGAAAAAAACAGCGTTCGCGCTTGATGGAATAGGTGTAATTGTTAATCCGAAAAATCCGCTTACCAAGCTTAATTTCAATGAGCTCAAAAGGATCTTTATGGGCGAGCAAAAGGAATGGAAAGAGCTTGACGGCGATAACAAAGATGTATACAGCGGGAAGATCAAAGTATTTATCGCAAGGAAGAATGCTTCCATTCACGATATATTCAAGCAGAAGGTGCTTGCAGGAGCTGAGTTTGGCGCAAATGATGTTATCTGCAGCACATCATCACAGATGATGCGCGAGATCAAATCAGATGAAAATGCCATTGGCTTTATTTCAATGGCGTGGATAACTGTTTCAAACGATACACTTGATGAATCGGTTAAGCCGCTTAAGATAGCCACGGTTGATCCTAACACCGGGGCAATTGGCAATTACGTTGGTTTGCACCAGGGGTATATTGCGAATAAAACGTACCCGCTCATAACCGAAGCATTCATACTTACCACCGATTATTCAATGAATCTCTCGGTCGGATTTTCGAGCTTCATGGCATCGTATGACGGGCAGAGAATTGTGCTGAAATCTGGGTTGGTTCCGGTAACGCAGCCTGTTAAGATTATCCAGTTAAATTAGCCATAACAGGTTACAAATTTTTACACATAAAACAGCTTATAAACGAAACAATAAATTATAAAAAATACTTTAAATTAAGAACAAAGTATAATTAAGCATAAACTATAAATTTAATATTATTTGATCATGTTTACTAAATATTTGTTAAGAGCGGTTATGTTTTTCATGATATTTGCTGCAGCGGTAAATGCGCAGGATAATCTGGATAAAGGTATAGATGCCGTTAAAAAAGGCGACTACCTTGGTGCTTTAAATTTATTAAAAGGTGTATCCAAAGATTCATACGACGCGAATTTATATTACGGAATTGCATTGTTCCAGACCGGGTCAGTAAAAGACGCAGAGAAATTCCTTAAAGATGCGATCAAAAAGGATGAAGAACGTCCGGAAGCTTATTCGGCATTGGGAGAGCTTTATTCATCACAGAAAAATTACGGCGAGGCTTCCTCACAGTTTGAAAAATCGAAGAAGTACCTTCCGCTTAACAAAACAAAAGATGACCTTGATAAAGCTGAAATTGAAACAATAATAAATGTTTTAAGCGCTGAGGCAGATAATTTTATTGCAGATGGCAAGGTTGATAAGGCTATTTCGTCATTAACGATGGCAAAAACATATGACGATAAAAACCCGATGATCTATGTCGGACTTGGTGATGCTTATCTTGCACGCGGAGCATTTGACCCGGCAAAAACAAATTATGACCAGTCGCTTAAAATAAAACCAAATTATGCTCCGGCATTATTCGGTTTAGGTAAGATATCATTTAAGCAGAAAAAATACAGCGCAGCGCTTGAAAATTACATCAAATCATCTGAAGCAGATAACAATTTTGCCCCGGCTTTCTTTGAAAAAGGGCTGATGTTCTACCTGCTTGATAAGTTCACTGATGCAATTGAAGCGTTTGAAAGATATGATGTGTTAGTACCGGGTTCACTTAGAGGAAAAACATACCTTGCGAAAGCCCGTTACGGAAAAGGCGAGTATGATGAAGCTATGGGCATACTTAATGATGTACTTGCAATAGATCCTAATTACAGTGAAGCCAATAAGTACGCAGCATATGTAATGATCGAAAAGAAAGATTACGCAAAAGCTGAAGAATTTTTCAGTAAAGTAAAGCCTGAAGAACTTAATTCAGAAGATTACCAGAAATGGTCAAAGATCTACGTAGATAAAAAAGAGTTTTCAAAAGCATATGAGCTTTTAGATAAGGCTGTAGCGCTTGATCCAAATGATGAAAACACATATTTTGAATACGGCAAAGCAATGTTTGCTGAACAAAAATACGGTGATGCAAGAATAAAATTCGGCAAGGCTATTGAGCTTGGAATACTTAACGTTGCGGCTTACGTATATGCCGGCATATGTGATTTTTATCTGAATGAATTTGATAAAGGTACCGAAGTTCTAACAAAAAGCATGGAGTTAAACCCAAATATCGCAAGCGCATATTTATGGCGCGCAAACAACTATGCGGGTATATCAAAGAACGCTGAAGCATGCGCTGATTACCAGAAGTACCTGACATTTGAGCCAAACGATACATTCGCTCAGGAACAGGTAAAGAAATTCTGCGGAAAGTAAGATAACAAAGGAACTGAACAGATCATGAGCAATATAACGGATTTTATTAAGAGCAATAACGACCGGTACTTAAAAGAGCTTAAACATTTTTTAAGCTACCCAAGTATAAGCACC
>CAZQYL010000267.1:0-3810 GCA_964597425.1 uncultured Ignavibacteriales bacterium
ATACGGATAATGTAGTTATGACAAATTGGGATAAACTTATGCCCAACGTTGTTACAAATCAGGAAAGCGGCAAAGTAATGTTCAGAAAAATTGCATCTTAAAACTGCTATATAATTGAAGCAGGATAAAATTATTGAAGATCTCAAAAGAGGCGATCCAGGTTCATTGGAAAGCCTCTTTTCTGTTTACAAAGACAGGGTCTTTAATACCGCAGTAAGTTACCTTCAGAATATTCAGGATGCAGAAGAATTGACCCAGGATGTATTTATTGAGATTTTCAATTCCGCAGAGAAATTTAAAGGTGATTCGTCACTTTCGACCTGGATATACAGGATAACGGTTAATAAAGCTCTGGATAAGTTAAAGTTCAACAAACGCAGAAAAAGATTTGCTGTAATTACAAGCATATTCAAACCGGAATCAGCTGAACTTGCAATTGATACCCCCGATTTTATTCACCCCGGAACAGAGATGGAGCTTAAGGAACGATCACAATTGTTATTTAAAGCATTAAATGAACTCCCTGAAAATCAAAAGACTGCCTTCATTTTATCAAAGCTTGAATCATTAAGCCAAAAAGAAATAAGCGCAATAATGAAAGTATCGGTTTCATCCGTTGAATCTCTGATATTCAGGGCCAGACAAGGTCTGAAGAACATACTAAATGAAAAATATGATGAATTACATTAGTATTTACAGTAGTTTATATTTTCCGCAGGATTTCTGCAATAATGTCGTCTAAAATAATATAGATATGGAACAAAACAGAGACAAAGATAAATGGGTTGAAGAAATAATTGCAAGTGCCGAAGGCATTAAACGTGCCGAAGCAGGACCATACATTTATCCTAAAATTCTTCACAGAATAAAGAATTCCCGCAATAGTAATAATATTATCCCATTCAAAAGAGCAGCCTTTGGGATTGTTACTATAATTTTGCTTGCGTTGTTAAATATTTTTGCAGTATTTACTTCTGTAAATGATACCGGAAGTAAGATGTATCAAAATACAAAAAGCTCATTAAAGACATCTGAAGACCAGCTCATCCCATCACAGGTTAATCCGTATTTAGAAATTTTGAATAATTAATGAAATGGTTAAAGATAGATTTTTGATAGTTGTGATAATTTTTCTGCTGATTCTGAATCTTTTTACTCTTGGTTACCTGATGTTAGAGCGTAATCCGCCGCCTGGAATGGAAGAAAGGGGGCAGTTTGAAAACGAACCCGGAAATCGGGATGGGATCAGACCTGAGAAACCCGATAGATTAATAATCAATAAGCTGAAGTTAAATGAGGCTCAGGTAAAACAGTTTGAGGAACTTAAAAAGGAACACCGGCAGCAGATAGATTTGCTTCAGGATTCCTCACGAAAATACCATGATGAATACTTCGGATTGCTGAAATATCCGCAATCAGACAGCATTAAAGCTAATTCATTGCTTGATAAAATTGCCCGTAACCAGGTAGAAATTGATAAGATCACATATACTCACTTCGAAAAAATAAAAGCAATTTGTGACCCCGAGCAGAAGAAATTATTTGATAATTTTATTGATGAAATAGCACGCTCATTCAAACCACCCATGCCAAAAAAATAATTTTTTTTATTCCGCAGGATTTTACATCTCATGTCGTCTAAACAAATAACAAGATTAGACAAATTACAACATAACCGGAGGTGTAAAATGAAACAAAGGAAATATGCAATAACAGCAGTCTCGATCGTTTTAGCGGCAATTTTGCTCACGGGAGTAAATTGCGGAAATGATTCTTCTACCAATACCACAACTTCCACAAGCGAAGCACCGGCAGTTTACCAGAAGATATACGGAGCAAGCGAGGTTTATGTTGAAGGTGATTATGTTGTTATCAAAAGTAACGGCAGACCCGAACATAAGAGTCCTTATTACCTTGGCACTCAGTGGGAAAGCACGTTATATGAAGCATATAACGGACCCAATCCAAATTTTGTACTTAACCCTAACAGGATTGCGGAATTCAGCATGACATTTAAGATTCCGCTGAATCCTGCAGAAAATACAAACCATCCTTCAACGCCGATGGGACCAATTGGAATAGCCCTTAATGGAGTATCATTCTTTAATCAATATGCCGCAGGCGGTGCCCCGCTGACAGGTGAAATAAATTCATTTGAGCAATACGGAGGACACCCGCAGCAGCAGGGCCAGTATCATTATCACTTAGAGCCGTATTATTTAACTGCATCCAAAGGTGATTCTGCTTTGCTTGGTTTTTTACTTGATGGTTTCCCGGTATATGGACCTGCAGAAAACGGAGAGACTGTAACAAATTCAGATCTCGATGTCTATCATGGCCATTTTGGAATAAAGGAAGACTTTCCGCAGGGGATTTATCACTATCATATTACCTCAGAAGCACCATATCTGAACGGTGACGGTTTTTATGGAACCTCAGGCACAGTTTCTTATTAAGATATTTTAAAGAATAATAATGAAAAGATCGGTCATAATATTATTATTAGGATTAATTACAGCAGGCTGCTCTGAGGAAAATGAGCAGCTTGTTGAATCCACGGGATTTATCGAAGTAACTGCCGGTGATTCACGCCTGAGTATGCGTAACAGGACCCTGTATTATGACGGATTACTTTTTACAGGAAAGTATACAGAAAAGATCAATGGGGCAGTTACTTCTGTAAGTGAATACCGAAATGGTAAGCTGGATGGTTACCAGATTACCTACTATTCCGGCGGTATGACCAAAGAAGAAAGATATTATAAAAATGGGCTGAAAACAGGTGAGCACAAGGGATGGTGGGAGAGCGGCAGACAGAAATTTGTATATAATTACAGCAATGACGAGTTTAACGGCAATATAAAAGTATGGAATGAATCAGGGATGCTTTTTAATGATTTTAATTATGTAAATGGAAAAGAAGAAGGCATGCAAAAAGCCTGGAGTGCAGACGGTGAGATACAGGCTAATTATTTTGTTAAGGAAAACAGAAAATACGGCATAACAGGAGTAAAAGACTGCAAAACTGAATTACCTAAGATTAACCAATAATCAAAAAGGAGAATTATATGAAAACTCTGAAAGCAGCTATCATTATTTTGTTTATACTTCCATATATATCAGGATGTACCGATAATAATATCAGTAAGCTGCCATATTATAATACTCCTGACTTTACACCACTATGGTTATCCGGCAAATCCGCTGAGAGCGTGCATAAAATTTCTGATTTCAGGTTTACTGACCAGGACGGCAGGCAAGTTTCACGTGATGACCTTAAGGGACAGATCCATTTGGCAAATTTCTTTTTCACTACCTGTCCCGGAATTTGTCCCGCGATGACAAAGAATCTATTGAAGATCCAGAAGGAATTTCAAAATGATGATGATATAAAATTGGTATCGTACAGTGTAATGCCCTGGAGTGACTCAGCAGAAAATTTGAAGAATTATGAGAAGACCTTTAATATTAAGAATGGGATGTGGTATCTGCTGACAGGCAGTACATCAGAAATTTATGAACTGGCAAGGAGATCGTATTTCGCTGAAGAAAAGGCCGGCTATAACAGCGATTCCACTGAGTTTCTGCATACTGAACACGTATTGCTGGTTGATAAGAATGGACATTTGAGGGGAATTTACAATGGAACCCTGGCGCTTGATGCAGAAAGGATGATAGAAGATATAAAGATCCTGAAAGAAGAAGTTTAGATAAAAATAAGTATAAACCTGTAGGATTCAGATATTCTGATTATCGCGGATAACTGTCATAGCGCTATATGTTTCATATCATTTGAATATTTTAAGGATT
>CAZQYL010000268.1:0-3809 GCA_964597425.1 uncultured Ignavibacteriales bacterium
AGCCTGTTGAAATATTCAAGAAGGCTATTCACAATGTTGAGCCTTCACTTGAAGTACGCTCAAGAAGAGTAGGTGGTTCAAACTACCAGGTGCCAACAGAAGTAAGACCTGAACGCAGAAAAGCGCTCGCTATAAAATGGATACTTACTTACGCAAGGGCTAAAGCCGGCAAATCGATGGCTGAAAAGCTCGCAGGCGAACTTATGTCAGCAGCCAACAATGAAGGCAGTGCCGTAAAGAAAAAAGAAGACGTTCACCGTATGGCTGAAGCTAACAAAGCTTTCGCGCATTTCAGGTGGTAATATAAAATTTTCAGAGCAGCTAAGGATCCTTTTTATGAATGGATTCGTTTTTGTTTTGTTTCAAGGTTCTTTAAGATAAAAAAAATAATAGAAAGCATATAGTTTTAATGGCTAGAAAAGTAACATTAGAAAAGACAAGAAATATCGGTATTATGGCTCACATTGATGCCGGAAAGACCACGACTACGGAGAGAATACTGTACTACACCGGACGTTTGCACAGAATGGGCGAAGTTCATGAAGGTGCTGCTACAATGGACTGGATGGATCAGGAAAAAGAGCGCGGTATTACAATTACCAGTGCTGCTACAACATGTTTCTGGAAAGATCACAGGATCAATATTATTGATACACCGGGACACGTGGATTTCACTGCGGAAGTTGAGCGTTCATTAAGAGTGCTTGACGGTGCTGTTGCATTGTTCTGCGCAGTTGGCGGTGTTGAGCCTCAGTCTGAAACCGTTTGGAGACAGGCTGATAAATACGGCGTTCCAAGGCTTGCGTTCGTTAATAAGATGGACAGAACAGGCGCTGATTTTTATCACGTGCTTGATATGATGAAAGAAAGACTGAAAGCAAACGTTGTTCCCCTCCAGTTACCAATTGGACAGGGCGAAATGTTCGTTGGCCAGATCGATCTTATCAGGATGAAAGCTCTTATCTATAATGCTGATACTTTGGGGCAGACCTGGGAAGAACAGGAAATCCCTGCATCACTTGTTGAAAAAGCAAAAGAGTACCGTCTTAAACTTCTTGAATCAGTTAGTGAAGTTGACGATACACTGTTAACCAAGTTCTTAGACGGCCAGGAAATTTCCGAAGCCGAGATCAAAAAAGTTTTAAGAGAAGCTACACTGAAAGTGAAGATCATTCCTGTTCTTTGCGGTTCATCATTTAAGAACAAGGGTGTGCAGACTCTGCTTGATTCAGTTATTGATTATATGCCTACACCGAAAGATATCGGTGAGATTTGGGGTCATCATGTTCACACAGATGACCATATTACAAGAAACGTATCTGATGACGAAAAATTCTCATCACTTGCTTTCAAAATAATGACCGATCCTTTTGTAGGTAAGTTAACATTCTTCAGGGTTTACTCAGGAGTATTAAAATCAGGTTCATACACCTACAATCCTGTTTCAGGAAAGAAGGAAAGAGTCGGAAGGCTTCTGCAGATGCATGCTAATCACCGCGAGGATATTGAAGAAGTATACGCAGGTGATATTGCAGCTGCAATTGGATTAAAGAATACTAAAACAGGCGATACATTATGCGATGAAGGCGACCCTATCATTCTTGAAAGAATGACATTCCCTGATCCGGTAATATCAATCGCTATTGAGCCTAAAACAAAAGCTGACCAGGACAGGCTCTCAGAGTCACTTGGCAAGCTTGCTGATGAAGATCCTACTCTTCGTATTTCAACCAACGAAGATACCGGGCAGACAATTCTTGCCGGAATGGGTGAGCTTCATTTGGAAATTATTGTTGACCGCTTAAAACGCGAATTTAAAGTTGAAGCTAATATTGGTAAACCACAGGTTGCTTACAAAGAGACCATTACCAAGAAAGTTGAACAGGAAGGCAAGTTCATCAGGCAGTCCGGCGGTAAAGGACAGTTTGGTCATGTTTGGATCACACTTGAGCCGAATGAAAAAGGCAAAGGATTTGTATTTGAAAATAAGATCGTCGGCGGTTCAATTCCAAAGGAATTTATAAAACCTGTTGAGCATGGTATAGAAGAAGCCATGAAAAACGGTGTTCTTGCAGGATATCCTGTTGAGGATGTAAAAGCGGTATTGTTTGACGGTTCATTCCATGATGTTGACTCATCTGAAATGGCGTTTAAGATCGCCGGTTCAATGGCATTTAAAGCAGGTGCTTTAAAAGCCGGTCCGGTTATTCTTGAGCCTATTATGAAGGTTGAAGTTATAACTCCCGATGAATACATGGGTGATATAATGGGTGACTTAAGCTCACGCAGGGGAAAAATTGAAGGAATGACACAGCGCGCTGACGCGCAGGTTATCCGCGCAATGGTTCCGCTTTCAGAGATGTTCGGTTATGCGACATCAATGCGTTCAATGACTCAGGGCAGAGCGCTTTATAATATGGAAACATCACATTATGAAGAAGTGCCTAAGTCAATTGCAGAGCAGATCATTGAGAAGTACAAAGGTAAAGAAACAGTCGGGGCATAACAGCTCTGAATATTCGGCAGGGTAGAATTTATATCTCTGCTGATTTTTTGAATAATAGTTTTCGTTCTTTAAATAGATTTCAGGGTCAATCTTTAAGTAGATCACCCGCCAATCATCAGGCGCAACAAATTGCTCTATAAAACAGGCTGTATATAAAGAGTCTTTAAATACAGAATGTTTCCTTCTGACTACTGGGCCAGTAGCTCAGGTGGTTAGAGCACGCGCCTTATAAGCGCGGGGTGGGAGGTTCAAATCCTCCCTGGCCCACTTATTTAAACAGAGTTTGATGCTTTAAAATGCATTGATCAATAAAAGTAAACAAAACCAAAATATAATATAAAACATTTCAGGAGATACAATTAAAAATGGCTAAAGAAAAATTCGATAGAAGTAAGCCTCACGTGAACATTGGAACAATCGGTCACGTAGATCATGGTAAGACAACACTTACTGCTGCTATCACTATGGCACTTGCTAAAAAAGGCGGAGGCAAAGTAAGAGCTTTCGACTCAATCGATAATGCACCGGAAGAAAAAGCAAGAGGAATTACGATTGCTACTGCTCACGTTGAATACGAGACAGATAAAAGACATTATGCACACGTTGACTGTCCGGGCCACGCAGATTATGTTAAGAACATGATCACAGGTGCGGCACAGATGGATGGTGCTATTCTTGTTGTTGCAGCTAATGACGGTGCTATGCCTCAGACAAAAGAGCATATTCTTTTAGCCAGACAGGTTGGCGTTCCGAGAATTGTTGTATTCCTCAATAAAGTGGATATGATTTACGAACAGGAAAAAACAACTGATGATGCTGAGCTTCTTTTGGAAGTTGTTGAATCCGAGTTAAGAGATATATTAAAGAGCTATGAATTCCCGGGCGACGAAATACCGTTTATCCGCGGAAGCGCTTTAAGGGCTATGGAAGCTGGAGTAGCTGCCGGTTCAACACCGGATGATCCGAATCTTAAATGCATTTATGATCTTATGGATGCAGTTGACAGTTACATTCTTGAACCTGCAAGAGAGATCGACAAACCGTTCCTGATGTCAGTTGAAGACGTTTTCTCAATCACAGGCCGTGGTACAGTTGCTACAGGCAGAGTTGAAAGAGGAAAAGTAAAGATGGGCGATGAAGTTGAGCTTATCGGTTTAGGTCAGCACAAGAAAACAGTTGTAACAGGTATTGAAATGTTCCAGAAAGAACTTGAAGAAGGTTTAGCCGGTGATAACCTTGGTATGCTTCTACGCGGTGTTGATAAAAAAGACATCGAAAGAGGTATGGTTATTGCTAAGCCGGG
>CAZQYL010000269.1:0-3793 GCA_964597425.1 uncultured Ignavibacteriales bacterium
GAATCGCGCTGGCAATTGCATACTTCAGCCACCAGATACCGAATAATAATATTCCGTTCATTGGCGATGTATTATTGTTTGCTTTCTTGCCCAGACTTTTGATGATAATATATATTTACGATAACATGGGCTGGGAAAATCCCTGGTTCTGGATACACATAGTTGTAGCTATACTTGTATACACCAAGGGCTCACATGAAACTTATAAGCGGAAGTTCAGGAGAAGATAATTTTTAGGAATAACCTTAGACATAAATGCATTTCGATTTATTTGAATTAACCGCAATTCCGGTTTCTGCAATATTTATTTTATTTTACTCAGAGCATAAGGGATCTCTAAAAGAAGATCCGTTCAACAGTCCAGTACGCAGCAATAACCGCAATGAAAACAGATGCGGGTACAACTATACGGTTATGATACCACTCTCTTGACCGGAACCATAAACCAATAGCTGCAAAAGCAAGCAGTACAACGGTTACCTGGCCAAGCTCAACACCCAGATTGAAGGTAAGTAACGCATTCAAAAACTGAGATTTTGGCAAACCCAGCTCCTTAAGCGCGCCCGCAAAACCCATTCCATGTATCAGCCCGAAAAGGAAAACAACAACCAGGCGGCTGTTATTCAATTCTTTTCTGCGCAGGTTCTCTGCGGCAATATAAATAATTGAAGCGGCAATTACCGGCTCAACAATAAATGAAGGCAGCGATACTACACCATAAATTGCAAGCGCAAGTGTGATAGTATGCGCTATTGTGAAACACGTTATCTGTTTAAGCAGCGGTTTAAGTTTCGGGCTCAGGAAAAACAATCCCAGTACAAAAAGAATATGATCAATACCCAGCGGCAGGATGTGAACAAAACCAAGCTGCAGGTAAACCCATGATACTTCAGCCGGTGAAATTGTCTCCGGGTTCATATCAAGCGGGTGAGCGGCCAGCTTAACCGCGGGAATCAAGAATAACAATGCCAAAGAAATAAACTTTGATGTTTTCATACAGGTATGCTTTTACATTCTTTTGGTTTCTTCAAAATAAATTTTTTCAATGCCTGAAAGTATGGATGGGTCGTGTGTCTTTCCTTCTACAAAATTTTTAATGATCTCAATTGCTGTTTTATTATCGCCCTGTTTGCTGTTTATCCACGCAAGCAGGTAATATGATGCAGGCGAGGGTCTCTCATCTATTTCCTGTAAGGCAATACTTTTGGCTTCATCAAAATCGCGGTATTCCTCTGTGTAAATTTCTGCGAGATACCTGTTATACATTTTGCCGTACTTAGGATTTTTGGTACGAGTGATAAATTCATCAAGGTAACGCTTCATAGAAGGCGCATTGCCCGTTAGTTTTGATATTTTATACAGATTTAAATATGGATCTGGGGATAGAAGCCTTGAGGCAAGAAATAACTGGATATCTTCGGCAAGTTTATAGTTCTTATCATTAACTGCGGCTATCAGTGCAATTCCTTCAAGAGCTTTGTAATTGTTCCTTTCACGCCTGAGCGAACTAATATACAGCTCATAAGCTTTTTCATATTCTTCATTGTTATAGTAGAGCATTGCCATAGTATTTTCAGCCCATTTGATCGTCATTTTTGCAGTATTTCCGGTGTTCTTGCGGGCATTTTCAAGCGCCATTTCCATAAATATTACCGCGCTGTCTGTTTCACCTTTTGCCTGCTTCAGTTTTGATGCCCTGATAAGGTATGAAAATTCATTCTTATTGGTTATTGTACGCAGTAAATTTTCAGCCTGAAGGTAACTGCCGGTTTCAATGGCGGCATCAAACATCATTCCCGCAGATATACTTTTATGTTCGCCTAATTCATAAGCATTGAACGCATACTCAAGTGAGGCTTTGAACTCATGTCTTTTTAAAGCGTTGGCAGAAAGTGACTGCAATACTGTTGCTTTTGATCCGTTAAATTTTGTATTGGCAATATGCAGAAGGCTATCTGCTGAAACTATATCATTTATATCACCCGTGATCTCAAATCTCTGCGAAAGTGCCCCGGCAAGAAGACCCGCTGTAACAGGACCGGAGTTATCCTGTTCCATTTTGATGTTCAGAAACTGTATACGTTTATTCGTCTCTTCAAGTTGTTTATCATAGGTATTCTCTGAATTATCTGCAGCAAGAAAAGTTCTCACTTCATCGGCGTTTACAACAGGCAAAGAACTTTTTCTGGAGCAGGCATTCATTAGCAAAGCCGTAATCAGGAGCAGAAGGCAAATCGGTATTTTTTTGATGTACGTATTAAGCATTGTAGTTTGGTATTAATTACAGAACGCTGCAGTTACTTTGAAGATCATTTAAAGCGTTTTCATTTCACTGCAGCGCCTGAAGAAGTTTGTTTATTGCAATTTACCTGTGTAAACCTACCACGGCTCCGCAATGTATGGAAATGTATTGGAGAAAGGTTTATCATTGGCGTCAACATTATCACTTGTTAAGCCGGGGTTTGATGCACCCGTGGGTCCCCCGAAAACAAGTATCAGCTCCACATCAATTACATCATCCGTAAGCGCTCTGCCGGTTAGTACCTGGGTGCCGTTATAGAATGAAGTTACGCCGAGTTTCGATACATTCAGCACATCAGTTGCAAGTAACGACATGAACGTACTGCCACCTGGATCACTTGGTACAAGTATATTACCGTTATATGTGCCGCCGTTTAACGCAACAAGCTTAGCCTTCATTGAGTCGAGGAACATTGCTGACATCATAGATGGCGGCGTGGAGTTGAATGCATCCTTCATTGAGGAATTTATAAATACAGTAGCAATTGCGGGTCTTCCCATCTGTTCGCGCATTGAGTATGTAACGATAGCACCCGGAGTATTGATAGTGACATTATCATCCGAACAGCCTGAAATTATTATTGCCGCTAAAGGCAATAACAGTATGCTTAAAATTTTGATTTTAAATGATCTCATGATTGTTTGTTTAGTTAATTATTTATGAACCCGGGAAAATATGGGTCAGTCTTTTCTTTTTGATTCAGCCCATACATTTATAGATGAGCCGGTGCCCAGCATTGATTTTGGTACTTCGATAATTGTCGCAAGCACATTGGTACCCGCAAAGGTATCAGTACCCGGATCGTTGAACTGGGTAGCTGTGCCCGCGAGGATCATCCCGAACTGATTCAGATCAAAAAAGAAGGGGTCATCCCTTAAGCCTGCGTAAACTTTCATACCGTTGGCAGAAATTACTGTGTTCAGGTTTCCCTGGGTTTTTACAGCGCTGCTCATCAGTGTACTGGATGTGCCGGTTTGCGAGGGAGCAACAGGTCCATAAACTGTGACCATGTTGTTTTCATAGATGCACTGGATAACAAGATCTTCTATGTTATTGTTATCGGTATCAATGTTAATTTCCAGCATTGAATTTGCATTGAAGCCGGGGTTCTGCCCCGGTGTGAGGAAGTTTTCAAGTCCGCAGTAAAATACAATATTGTTAGTATCTTCCGGACTTCTGAAAGCGTAGATATCGGAGATATCATACTGCTGATCTGATGCAAGGCTTGGCGGGTCGCCGTGATCTGCGGCAATAACATAAATGCCCGCAGTAAATACAGCGCCCAGCACCAAAACCATGAACAGTTTCTTCTTAATGAAATTTTTCATAAAATTTAAAATTTGGTTAATTAATATGATCTTTTTATCAACGCAATAGTTCTATTACAGTTGATTAATAATACATACGGATTAAACCAAATTTTGGTTTTAAATGCCGTTACATTTAATTACAAAAGAATCTTATGTTTATTTTATAATTGGTGGAACTTAA
>CAZQYL010000270.1:0-3775 GCA_964597425.1 uncultured Ignavibacteriales bacterium
CTTCTTCATGGCTATTAAAAGTTATTAATTTGATAAATTTAGTAATTATAACATATTATTTTGTAATTTAAAACTTAATTTATCATTCAATTACTAACCGAAAAGGTTATAAAAAAACCGCCCTTAGAGGCGGTTTTTATTTTGGTACTATCAACTAACTAAACTAATTCACCTATATTTGCTTTAACTTCAATTTCAGGCGGTTCGAGCAGATGTTTTTTGACTGCGCATAAATTTGCGACCTTAATTACAGCATCTTTGTACTTCACCGGGAAGCTTTCAGGCAGTTCGATATCAAGTTTGATCTTGCCTACCATTCCTTTTTCAAAATCGTATTCCAGCGACTGCATTATCCTGATATCATCAGTGGGTATTCCGCGCTGCATACAGAATGATTTTACATAAATCCCTGCACACGTTCCTATAGAAGCAAGGAACAGATCAAAAGGTGCCGGCGCTGAACCTTCCCCGCCTGCTTCAACCGGCTGATCTGTCTTTATTACCATGCCATTATACCTGGCATTGACTTTTTTACCTTCTTCAAAAAAAATCTCCATTTTCATGATATTATATCCTCTGTTTGATATTTCTATTTACTTTGTTAATTTATTCTACACAAATATAGTCAATTTAGTTGCTAATAGCAACTATAAAGAACTGAAGCACAAGTAAACCAGCTGCGATATTTGTCATAGTAAAGGGTGATGTTTGGTGACCTGTATCATTTGTGTATATCTCCATTTTATGTATTATTGTAACAGGAATATTAGACGGATGATTCATAAAACTAAATTAATAATCTAAATTGAGAAAAAAGTTTATGAAAAATCTATTTTTTGCGTTACTATTTGTTTCAGCGGTAAGTTTTGGACAAGTAATTCAATGGGTTCAGGGCACAGGTGGTGTTTCACTTGCAGTTGATAACTCGAATAACGTTTACACTGTAAGTTACGATTACAATCCTGCGGGAGATATTTACCTGACAAAGAGAGGTTCAGACGGAAGTTTTCTTTGGGAAGTAAAGTACGACCAGACTGATAACACTAAGTGGGAAAAAGCAACGTGGGTTGAAACGGATAATAATGGAAATGCACTTGTAAGCGGCACATTAATGTCAGGTTACTCAAACCCGGTAGATGCAGCCAGCATTATAATGAAATTCAGTCCTGCCGGTGTTTTGTTATGGCGTAATGTTTACGAAACATCATTTGACGGTTCTTATACAAAAAAGTGTATAGTAGACGGTTCAAATAATACATACGTACTTGGTATTGGAAACAATGGCATGGGCCAGGCGGTCAAGATCAAAAAATTTGCTCCCGATGGTTCAACTATCTGGACATATTATAATCCGGTTGGCATTGGAGCGCCGTTGAATTTTAAATTTACTCCTGATAATGGAATTGTAATTTCAGCCAGAGGAATCACAGGCAGCATCAATGCCTTTGCAAAACTTGATATTAACGGTAACCATTTGTGGAGTACTCCGGGTATGAATAGTCTTACCACCGGTGATATTGCCGGCGACAACTCAGGTAACAGCTATATTATAAGCGGGCTTTATGGCTCAAGTACCCAATCAACCGTAACAAAAACTAACCCTGCGGGCACTATTTTATGGCAGAGCAATTTCAACTTAGCCGGATTACGAATTGAAGTTGGAAGTGACAATTTTCCGGTAGTTGCAGGTTACCCTAACACCGGCTTACCCGGATCTTCATTCATAAAGGTAAATCCAAACGGTACCCTTCTATGGGCAAACCCGGATGGTGACAGTACGTTTGCTTTCTTATCTCACGCTATGTTAAAACTCGACCAGTTCAATAATATTTATCTTGCTGCAGGCATAATGACACATATGGGCGTTTGCAGGGTTAACAGCAACGGTTCTAATGGCTGGACCGTAACAATTCCCGGCAGCGGCTATGCAAATGCAATTGATTTTGGAAATGACAACAGCATCTATGTAGTTGGTGGTGCGTCATCAGCAGGCGGCGGAACCGGGAGGATCTTACAGCCTTTTACAGGCATATCAGGTAATAACAATTTAATCCCCTCAGAAAACTGGCTTGGCGATAATTACCCGAACCCTTTTAACCCCGAAACTATGCTCAGGTTCGGAATTGCTGCCGATGGTGAGTACAAACTGACTGTATATGATATTTCAGGTAAGGCTGCTGCATTACTTGTACATGGTTTTAAGAAAGCCGGTGAATATTCTGTAAAATTCGATGGCTCCGGCCTTGCTTCAGGTATCTATTTCTATAAGCTTGAAGGAAATAAATTTTCAGAAACTAAAAGAATGATACTAATCAAATAGATACCTATAATAGTAAAGCCCGGTAAATTTTTTACCGGGCTTTTTTTATAGTCTTAAAAAACGATTTAACTGCTTATGGACTTATTATCTCTGATATTCGGTGGAGGGTTTTTGTGAATGTCTGCAGTTCATCCTGAGGAATATTCTTCAAAATAGCGCTTTCGCACTCGCTCATTACGCTGTTGATCTTTTTTATTGCATTTAATCCTTTAGAGGTAAGCTTAACATTGAAAATACGCTGATCACCGTCATTTTTGGCTTCCTTTAGAAAACCATTATCAATTAATTTATCAATCACACGGCTGCCGCGGGATTTGGAAAGTCCCATAGTATTTGACATCTGCATACAGCTCACAACTTCGCCCGGGTTAATAGAAAGCAGCCCGCGGTATTCTGATGGAGAAAGCTTCAGCTCTTCGCGTATGCTTTCTTCCTTAGTCATGCACGTAAACTTCAGCTCAAATATGAGTTCTACGATCCTTTTGTTCATTTGTATATTTGTTGTTACAGGCAACTTACTCAGAATTCTTTAATTTTTCAATGAACATGTTTATTAACTCATGAAGCCGTATATACTTTCGCATTTTCAGTGGCTTTTGAACTTGAAGAAAAGCATTCAAACTACTCAGGATGTGTAAACAAATTACTGCATGATATAATCCCTGATCCAGTCTACTAATGCAGACCTGAGCCGATAATTGAATAGAAGATCAGCACTGCAAGAACTGAACCAATGAGTACAGCCATTAAGCCAAACAATCGTAGTGCGATATCCCATACAATCGGTGTAGGTTTTTTAACCTCGTACTTTTCTGTAATCCCCTGCTCCTGGTATCGGTTCCACTGCTCGCTTCTTTCATGAAGCATCTCTTTTTCGGTAACCTGACCGTTAAATATTACAAAGTCCATAGGAAACTTTTCGACACGCAGGTGCGTGTTAAAGAAGTGGACTGTGAATATGAATCCTGTAGCAAGAAGAGCCTCATCGGAATGAATAATTGTTGCCATGTTGAATATCCAGCCTGGCAGGAAATAACTGAAGAATTCCGGGAACCACAATACCAATCCGCTGGAACCGATAATTGCAACTCCCCAGAATACTGCCAGGAAGTCAAACTTCTCCCAATATGTCCACCTGTCAAATGCCGGCTTGGGTCCGCGGAAAAAGAACCAGCGGAACATAGCCATTATATCACTCAGATCCTTCCTGTTAATGAAAAGCGAATCGGGACCGAAGAGCCTCTGGAAGAAGGTTTGTTTGGAGGTTTTTTTAGAGAACAAAAAGCGTATACTCATTACCAGGGTTGCAATAAAATAACCGAAAGTAACAATAGCGGCAATCCTGTGAATCAATCCTGCACTGCTTACACCACCAAGAAAATCCATTAGAGTTTTGCCCCATGAAGTATAATTAAACTTCAATGGCAGACCCGTTAATGCAAGCGCAAGAAAACT
>CAZQYL010000271.1:0-3769 GCA_964597425.1 uncultured Ignavibacteriales bacterium
CGCGCGCCGTGCTTATGCGCAAGCTCCGCAATTTTATGTATATCGTTAATTGAGCCTGTTACGTTTGATGCTCCCGTAACGGCAACAAGTTTTACCTTATGTTTGGCAAGTTTGTGTTCAAGGTCATGCATATCAAGTGTGCCGTCTTTATTCACACCAAAATGCAGTACTTCACCCCTGTGCCTGTGCGGCAGGTCGTTGCTGTGATGCTCCATCATCGAAACAAGTGTAATGCCTTCGTAATCCTTCATCAGCCAGGCGGTCATATCAAGTGCGCTGGTAGTATTTGCGGTAAGTACAATCGCATTATCAGGTTTGCTTGCGTTTATGAACCTGAAGATGGTATCGTAAACCCTCTCAAACAACTCTGTGGCAATCATGCTTAAATAATGTTTGCCCCGATGCACGTTTGAATAGTAATTCTTTATGAAATCAATATACTTGTTAAGTACTGTACTGCACGGGTGAGTGGACGCGCCGTGATCGAGATAGATCAGGTTCTTTGGTTCAGTGCTGCCGTAAACCTGGAAGCGTTTTTTCGTGATAGGGAATTCCTCCCTGATATATTCTATATCTAGCATGATGGATTATTGGTAAATGCTGATGATTTTTATATTTATGCTAAATTACTAATAAGCAAATTCTATTGCAATGAAAACAAATTTTGTTAAATCATGCAGCAAGAAGTGCCCGCAATTATGAGAAACTTTCTTGACTAACCTTATTTTCATTAATATGTTATATTTTAGTAACTATGAGGGTATTTCTGACGTTATTTTTTATTCTGGGCAGCATAGGGATAAATGCCCAGCAATACTGGCTTCCGGTTAACTCGCCGGCATCGCATAAAATTATGAAGGCGCAGTTCCTTGATACTGTCTACGGCTGGGCATGCGGCGACTCCGGTACAATTGTGCACACTTCCAACAGCGGTGCTAACTGGGTATTGCAGCAAAACTGGACCAATGAATTCCCCATAGATGACATTTTTTTTATAAACAGGAATCTTGGCTGGGCAATTTCAAATGATTTCTTTTTCCACGGTACTATAATGCTGAGGACAACGAACGGCGGAAATAACTGGACGAACTCAAGATATCCTGATTCAACACTTGTATTTAATACCATCTACTTTCTTGATTCTACTACAGGATTTATGAGCGGCGCAAGCGGGCTTATCTATAAAACCACCAATGCCGGCAATAACTGGTTCAATTGTTATATTGATTCATCGTACTGCGCGCTTCTTTACCTGATGCCAAAGACAAAATTCTATTTTGTGAACTCAATGGTTGGCTATGCGTGCGGTGGACAGATAGATATTCAGGGAATGGTATGGCGTACTACAAATGGGGGTCAGCACTGGTACACATACTGTGTGACTGCCGAACCACTGTATGATATTAAAGCAGTTTCATCATCAAAAATAATTGCTACCGGCGGAGACCTGGAGTACGGGCTGAGTATGGCAATGTCTGAAGATGCCGGACTTTCATGGAACTACCGGGTTACGACAATGCCGGGCAGGGGACTCTCCCTGGGATTCAGAACACCTGCGGAATTATGGGTTCCGCTTAACTTTGTACCGGCATACGGGGTGAACCTTGATTCAGGCAACTTAAGCTCTGACTGGACATTGATTCCCGCTGAAAATGTTGAAACAGTAAACTCGGTTGTGTTTATGTCGCCAACGTTTGGCTGGTCGTTTGGTACGGGCGGTACAATATTCAGGTACAATACTTCAGTTATTGGTATCAACGGTAATCATTCAGAAGATCTGCCCGAAGAATTCACGCTGGAACAGAATTATCCTAATCCGTTTAACCCGGTTACAACAATTGGTTATTATCTGAACAGGGGCGGACTTGTTACAATGAAAATATATGATATTAACGGAAGGTTAGTTGAAACAATTCTGAATTATTACCAGCCGCCGGGATATCATAATGTAAAGTGGGATGCATCCGGCTTTTCCAGCGGTTTGTATTTCTGCAGATTATCTGCGGCTGAAACTGAAAGAACAATTAAACTGCTCCTGGTAAAATAGTACAGCATATACTGACCCGGCATCATAATTAATAAATGAAAATAAAACATCTGAAATATTTTTTTGTTTTACTTATAATTGCAATTTCTTATTCTGAGACTGCTGCTCAGGATTATTGGCTTAGAGTTCCATCGCCAACTCAGAGAATTTTGACAAAATGTTACTTTGTTGATTCAGTTTACGGGTGGGTGGCAGGTGACTCAGGTACTATAATTAACACGACAAACGGCGGTGTAAACTGGGGTGTGCAGAATACCGGAATTTTTAATTATAATATTGATGATGTGTTCTTTCTGAACCGTAATCTTGGCTGGGCGCTATCAAACGATTATTTTTTCAATGGTACATTTATGCTTAAAACCACCAATGGCGGGGCAAACTGGAGTATAACAAATTTCCCGGATACTACGGTATTGATCACGACTATTCAGTATACTGATTCTCTTCACGGGTATGCCGCGGGCGTCAGCGGAAAGATATTCAGGACCTCAAATGGTGGGAATACCTGGGATCAGTGTTATATAGATACCGCAGGGTGTCCTTATCTGTATGGTTTCCCTAAACACAGAGTTAATTTTATCAATTCAACTACAGGCTATATATGCGGGGGCAAATACGATATTATCGGGGCAGTCTGGAAAACTACAAATTCAGGTGCTTCCTGGAGCACATATTGCGTCACACCTGAACCGCTATTTGATGTGAAAGTTATCAATTCAAATAAAATAGTTGCTTCAGGGGGTGATTTTGAATTTGGCTCAATAACTACAACTTCTTTTAACGGAAGCGCTAACTGGAATTATTTTAATACAGGCTTATTCGGTATTGGAAGGGATCTTGCTTTCAGAACAGAAAAGGAAATATGGATGCCGCTGGCATTTGCACAGGCATGGGCTGTTCACCTTGATTCAGGCAACATTAATGTACCATGGATCGGTATTCCTGCGCCGGATAGCACCGCAGTTTATGCCGCTGTTTTTAAATCACCGACATTTGGTTTTGCATTTGGCTCCTATGGAGCTATTATGAAATATAACACCGCGGTAATCGGGTTAACTCCCGGCAGCAGTATAGTTACCCGTGATTACTCTCTCGGGCAGAATTATCCAAACCCGTTTAATCCTTCTACTAATATAGTATATAAGCTTGCAAAAGCTGAAAATGTCAGAATAACCCTGTATGACCTGCTTGGAAAACAGGTAAAAGTATTTGTTGAAGGAATGCGTCCTGCAGGTTTTAACAGGATGAGATTTATCAACCCCGGTCTTGCATCAGGTGTGTATATTTATAAGATCGAAGCAGGCTCCTTCACCGAATCAAAAAGAATGGTTATAATAAAATAAAAAATCCGTTAATAAATTAACGGATTTTTCTTAATTCTAAAACTGAACTTTCAAACTTCATTCATTTATCTCAAAACTCCTGACATTCAGCCACGATTACAAACTACCAACTACCAACTACCAACTGTAAACTATCAACTATTAATTACTTCACAAGTATCATCTTTTTACTTTCTTTGAACCCTGCTGTTTCAATAGTGTAGAAATATATTCCGCTTGGTTCATTTGCCGCATTCCACCTGGCTGAATATGTGCCCGGTGCCAATTGACCATCTGTTAAGGTAGTGATAAGTGCGCCGGCTGAGTTGTATACTTTTAGTGTAACATTGCCGGCTTTTGTGATATTGAAATCAATATTTGTTTCAGGGTTGAAGGGGTT